>CAIKZE010000288.1 GCA_903831825.1 uncultured Lentisphaeria bacterium
ACTTTTATGTAATAATCGCCGCCAGGCAATGCCGGGTTGGTGATGTTTTCATCGGCGATATTTTTATTGTTTGATGTGTTCAATTGCTTGCCCTTGGCATCATATAACGTCAAGTTCGCGTCGCTGCTTAAACCAGTCAGGTTCAAAGTCAGCGTTCCGGCGCTGGTCATCGTCAATTTATAATAATCAGCCGGATCTCCGAAGCCAACCCAGCCGGCTTGCGACGAGTTCTCGCCGATAACTTTTGCCGCGGCAATCGTATTTCCCGCCTTATCTATCGTATCGCCGGCGAAATAACTGATGGTGTTCTTCAGCGTGTAACCGGTGTTATTAACCGTACTCCTGCCGCCGTCGGCAGGAGTAACTTTTATGTAATAATCGCCGCCAGGCAATGCCGGGTTGGTGATGTTTTCATCGGCGATATTTTTATTGTTTGATGCATTCAATTGCTTGCCCTTGGCATCATATAACGTCAAGTTCGCGTCGCTGCTTAAACCAGTCAGGTTCAATGTCAGCGTTCCGGCGCCGGTCATCGTCAATTTAAAATAGTCAGCCGGATCCCCGAAGCCAACCCAGCCGGCTTGCGACGAGTTCTCGCCGATAACTATTGCCGCGGCAATCGTATTTCCCGCCTTATCTATCGTATCGCCGTCAAAATAACTGATGGTGTTCTTCAGCGTATAAGCGGCATTGGTTACACCGGTACCCGCTGCGACCTTAACATAATAGGTTCCTGCCAGCAACGCGACGTTATTAATCGCTTCAGGCGCAGTTCCCGGATTTACGGAAGTCTTCAACACCGCGCCGGCGGCGCTCAGCAGCGACAAATCCGCGTTTCCGGTTAATCCGTTCAATCCCAGCGTCAATGTTCCGGCATTAATCATGGTCAGCTTGTAGACATCGGCGGGATCATTGAATCCTACCCAGTTGTCGAGATTGGCGGGATTAGTAATATCAGCGGCCTTCTGCCAGGTATTCGCGGCAATATCAGTCGGCGCAATAGTGAAAGAATAAGATTTGCTCCAGTCGCTCCAGTTGTCTGCCTTGTCCTGGGCACGCACCTGCCAATAATAGGTACCGACTGGAATGTTGTTGATGCCATCCTGACTCTTGATAACGTTTTCCGTATATTCCGGACTGCTGAAATCACTGTTGTCGTCCACCCGGATATCATACTGTTTGACTTTGCTTTTGTCGCTACTGTCCGCCCAGTCGAACGCCACATTATTCCCGGTAACCGTCTGCTTCAAACCGTCCGGAACGGACGGCGGCAACGTGTCCACGGCATCTGCGCCAGTGGTAAATGCCGCCGTCAACTGGTCGGTCGCGGCATCGGTCAGATTAAGCGCCAGGATGTCGCCGTCAGCAAAAGTATAACTGGAGCCGACCTGCACATTGATATTCTGTCCGTTATCCGCTACCGTAAACTCCGCATTGCTCATGCCAGTAAGGTCGGCGCCGGAACCCAGGATGTAAGAGCCGGTGACAGTATTGTTCACGTCCAGGGTAAATGCAGTTTGGCTGATGTCGCCGATCTTGCCGGACTGGATTGTCAGAAGCGCATCGCCGGCGTGGGCATTGGCCAGCTTAAAACTCATCTCCGACGGCTGCAGATTGTCACTGCACACAATCGTCACATGTCCGCCGTCAATCGTCAGTGCGCCGGATGCGATCCCGCCGGAGGACACATACATGCTCCCGCCTGAATTAACCGTAGTGGAATTCGCCGCGCCGCCGGAAAGGACATACTGCTTACCGCCGGAATTAATGGTTGTGGAATGGGCGGTATAACCGGATGAAACGTATTGATAACCTCTTAAATCCAGATTGTAACTGGTTTTACCGCCGCTGTTAGTAACGACTGCCCCATTATTGGTACCGTTGATGACAGTATTAAAATCCCAGCGCAGAATACCGCCGGCGCCGATAGTGAATCCGGTGGCGCTGCCGCCGGAACTTACCATCAAGCCGCCCCCCGAATTGACGGCAGTGGAATTCACCACGCCGCCACTGGAAACATTCTGGCAGCCCCCCGAATTGACACTCGTGGAATTAGCGATGCCGCCAGCAAAAACATTCTGCATTCCGCAGGCATTAATGATGACGGAATTGGCCGTACCGCCAGAGTTAACATACTGTCCGCCCAAAGAGTTGACCGTGACGGAATTCGCCACGCCGCCCCAGGATATATATTGTTTGCCGCCGGAATTAATGATCGCGGAATTAGCCGTCCCAAGTACCGTTTGCCAGCCGCCGGAGTTAATAGCAGTATGACTCGCCACGCCCCCGGAGGAGACCGTCTGTCCGCCGCTGGAGTTAATGTTCGTGTAATCGGCCGCGCCGCCGGCAGAAACATACTGTTCGCCGCCGTAGTTAATTGTAGTTGAATTCGCAATACCGCCGGAGGAGACATACTGGCTGCCGAATTCAATGGCAGTTGAATTTGCCACGCCCCCGGAGAATATATTCTGATATCCATTGTAACCGATACCAGTGGAATTTGCCACGCCCCCGGAGGATATATTCTGATATCCGCCGTAAAAGACAGTCATGCAATTCGCCGTGCCGCCATAGAGGATGGTTTGAGTCCCGGAACTGACTACCTCGCTGGTCACGCTTGATACTACATTTGAAGTAAACGCCATTTTTTCTCTCCGCCGCTATGTTAATTCCCGGATTCCGGCTGATTGACGTGCAACTGGAACGCCGGAATGCGTCTGATATGATCGGATGAGATAAACGCGTTGTTTTTAAGAATACCGCTTGCCATAATTCCGCACTTTTGCCCAAAATTGCAACCGCCGGCGAACACCGTCCTGGTATGTATCCGGCACGCTTAACTTATTTATCCCTCTAATAAACCATACTATATTATTATATTTTGTAAAATGCCGGATGTCAAAAGGATTTTGAACAAAAGTGCTCTTTTTATCTAAAAAAGCCAACATTATCCGCTAAAATATTATCACCATTCGGTATTAAAATCCCAGAAACATACGACTGTCCGGTATTTACTTTGTGAAAATTCATAATTACGTTTCTCCGGGTTCTGGAAAAAGCGCAGATTGGCTATATTTTAACGGGATGGACATACAGATTCAAAATGATATTAAATATTTGGTGATCGGAGACCCGGTCGCGCATTCGCTGTCTCCGCAAATGCAGAATGCGGCTTTCGAAGCGCTCGGTCTCGGTCGTCCGTACGCCAAACTTCAGGTCAAGACTGGAGACTTTCCGGAATTCACGAAATTCGCCAGAGAAAGGCTTGCGGGATTCAATATCACGGTTCCGCACAAAAAGACGATCATTCCATATCTGGATTCAATTTCCAGAGAAGCCGAGCTGGCGGAAAGTGTCAACACCGTGACGGTTAAAGACGGTAAGCTTCATGGCGATTCCACCGACGGGTTCGGCCTGGCTTCCGCGCTGGCAGATGCCTTCGGACTGAAAGTCAGAGACGGCAGTTTCTTTTTCATCGGATGCGGCGGCGCCGTACAGGCGGTAGCGTTTCATTTTGCCGCGCAAGGAGCCGGAAAACTGTTCTTTGCCAACCGCAGCATTGAAAAAGTTGCGGAACTGGTTGGAAAACTTTACGCTGCATTTCCCGCCGGACATTACGAGTTCTGCGGACTGGATGATATTGAAAAAATAAAGATATTCATCAAAAACTCAGAGGCGGCAATTCAAGGGACCAGCCTGGGGCTTAAAGCGGACGACCCGATGCCGCTTCCGCCTGAATTACTGAAAAGCCTCTGCTTTTACGATACTATTTACAAAAAGACCCCGCTGCTGCAATATGCCGAAAATGCCGGGCTCAAAACCGCCGACGGCAGAACCATGCTGCTCTATCAAGGAGCAAAATCGTTTGAAATATGGACAGGCCAACAGGCTCCGGTCGAAATAATGCGTCAGGCGCTGGAACAGGCCGTAATCGCCCGAAACGGAGAAAAACAATGAGTGAATACCCTTATCCGTTCTCGCCGGATGTCATGCCGTTATGGCACGTCATGGTATTTGTAATCGGAGCTTGCATCGGCAGTTTTCTGAATGTCTGCATCTGGCGCATCCCGCGGGATGAATCCATTGTTACCGCGCCATCGCACTGTCCGAAATGCGGACACGATATCGCATGGTATGAAAATATTCCGCTTTTAAGCTGGGTCTTCTTGAACGGCAAATGCAGTAAATGCAAATCGCCGATAACGTTCAGGTATTTTTTCGTTGAACTGCTTACCGCCGTATTGTTCTATATCCTCTTCTATAAAGTAACTTTCGATCACCAGCCGCTAACCATTTTAATTGTTTACTTTGGCATAACCATGCTGATCGTAACCACCATTTTTATTGATATCGAGCATTTTCTGATTCCGGATAAAACGACATATCCGGTTATATTGCTGGGAATTGCGATGTCATTGGCGTTCCCGGAAATATGGGGCGTTGCAACAACCCGGCTCCAGTCATTCATTTTTTCCGCGGCCGGTCTGCTGATCGGCGGCGGAATCATGGCGCTCATGGCGATTTTCGGGAAAATGCTGTTCAAAGTGGAAGCGCTGGGCTGGGGAGATGTAAAATACATCGCCGCAGTCGGAGCCTGTCTCGGTTTAAAAGCCTGCTTTTTCTCCGTCCTTTTCGGTTCGCTGACCGGCGCTGTCGCCGGTGTCGGAATCATGCTTTTCAAACACAGTAATTTAAAAACGGCGATTCCTTTCGGCCCGTTTCTTGCGACCGGAACTTTCATCTGGATGTTCTACGGCGAGAGACTCACGTTTTTGTATCTACAACTGTTCCGCCATTAACGGATTCAGCGGACACCAATGGATAATCCGCGTAGAATGTGGTTCCCCTGCCCGGTTCCGAAATAAAAGATACCGTTCCGCCGAGAAATTTTTCAGTAAGCATTTTCATGCTGTAAGTACCCAATCCGCGCCCGGCCCCTTTAGTAGAGAAAGAACGCTTGAACAGGTTTAACTGGATATCCCGGCTGATATAGATCGGATTATTGACAAAAAATCTTACTTTGCCTTCAAATATACAGCAACCAATGGTAACGGTGTCGCCATTGCAGGACGCTTCCAGCGCATTCTTCGCCATGTTGCCGATAACCCTGCGGACAAGCCGTTTGTCGGAAGTAAAAGTAATATCAACTGAATCAACATCTATTTTCAGATTTTTATTCTCAGCAACAAGATTGTTCGCATACAAATCAAAAACGTCTTTGAGTATTTGCATTGAACTGGTTGGTTCTTTCTGCGGCACGATCTCATTGTTTTCCGCCATAGTCAGATCGCGCTGCGCGCCGATTTCTTCAAGCAGTTGCTGTGACAACTTTACCAGGATACCTGAATATTCCTTGAATTTATCCGCATCGCCGCCAACCATGGAAAGCAATCCGTAAATCCCGGATGAAGTATTGGTCAGATCGTGAAAAAATACATGCTCCAGCAATGCGCGAAATTTTTCGTCGGCAATATCACGAATCGTAAAAATCGTATAAAGTTTACCATCCCGCTCATAAGGCGCAGACCATACCCTGAAGTTGAAAGTCTTCTCGCCGTCCAGGGTAGTAATTGAACACTCCTGAACATCCCGCACCCCGGATTGACTGTTCAATATAGCTCTTACAGCGCCGCAAACCCGGCAAAATTCGGAAGTGCCGCAACCGGAAACTTCGTGCGAATGCGAACAGTTAAGCAACTCACCGGGCCGTAGTCCGGCAATGCCTGATATATCTTTTACGCCAAGATAATTCAGCATGGACTGATTGGCAAACACAATCTGCCGGTATTTATTTAAAATCAAAGTAAAATCCGGGATTGAGCCGAGAACCGTATTAAGCAGTATGTCGGAACCAAAAAGATCAAGCTCGGATTTCAGCTCCGCCGCCGAAGCCCTTTCCGGAGATGCAAATTTTGTGTCGAAAAACGAATCAGTATCAGTCGCCATATTTTATTCCTTCAATCTCATGTGGAGGCTATTGTTTTTTATTGCCTGTAACTTTCAGCGGATAATCAGCATAAAATGTAGTCCCCTTGCCCGGCTCCGAAACGAAAGATACCGTTCCGCCGAGAAATTTTTCCGTAAGCAGTTTCATACTGTAAGTACCCAAACCGCGCCCTGCCCCTTTGGTGGAGAAAGAACGCTTAAACATATTCAACTGGATTTCCCGGCTGATATAAATCGGATTATTAACAAAAAATCTTACTTTGTCTTCAAAAATGCAATTGCCGATAGTAACAGTGTCACCATTGCCGGACGCTTCCAGCGCATTCTTAGCCATGTTGCCAATAACTCTGCGGACAAGACGCTTGTCAGAATTAAAAGCAATGTCAACCGAATTCCGGTCCAGTATTAATTTTTTATTTTCAGCAACAGGATTATTCGAATACAAATCGAAAATGTCCTTTAGTATCTGCATTGCGCTGGTTGGCTCATTCAGGGGCACAATCTCATTATTTTCCGCCATGACCAGATCGCGCTGTGCTCCGATTTCTTCAAGCAACTGCTGTGACAGTTTTAACAGGACACCGGAATATTCCTTGAATTTTTCCGTATCGCCGTCAACCATGGAAAGCAAGCCGTAAATCCCGGATGATGTATTAGTCAAGTCGTGAAAAAACACATGCTCAAGCAAAGCACGGAATTTTTCATCGGCAATATCACGAATCGTGTAAATCGTGTAAAGCGCCCCCGCGCATTCATAAGGAGTAGTCCATATCCTGAAATTGAAAGCCTTTCCGCCGTCACAAGAGGCCATCGCGCACTCCTGAACATCTTTAACGTTATTCTGACTCTTCAATATTGCCATGACCGAGCCGCAAGCCCGGCAGAATTCAGTGGTGCCGCAGCCGGAAACTTCTTTCGCATGAGAACAGCCAAGCAGTTCTCCCGGTCGCAGTCCGACGATTTTTAATATATCCTTTTTGCCAAGGTAGTCCAGCATCGCCTGATTGGCGAACACAATCTGCCGGTACTTGTTCAAAATTAAAGTAAAATCCGGAACCGCATCAAGTATCGCCTTTAACAGACCGTCAGAGCAGAAGGTTTCAACTTCAAATTTCAGCTCGTCATCTGAAGCTTTTTCCGGAGATGCAAATTTTGTGTCAGAAAATGAAGATTTCGCGGTAACCATTATTCATATCCCGTCTAGCGCAAACTTGGCGCCTGTTTATCATCGTTATCAATTATTTCAAAAGGATAATCAGCATAAAACGTGGTTCCCGTTTCCCGGTCGCTTTGAAAGCTGATTCTGCCTTGCAGAATATTTTCCGTAAGCAGTTTCATGCTGTATGTTCCCCATCCCCGTCCTTTGCCTCTGGTAGAAAATGAGCGTTGAAAAACATTCAGTTGAACATCGTCATCCATATATGCGGGATTGTGAACATAAAAACGGATTCCATCGGCGTGCCTGAAGCAACCGGCGGTAATTTTATCACCCTGCGCCGAAGCTTCCAGCGCATTTTTGAACATGTTGTCCAGAACTCTGCGGATAAGTTTAAAATCAGAATAAAAAACAATGTTCTTCGCGTCCTGATCAACCGTTATTATTTTGTTCCGCGCTATATCATAAGACGTCGCGGCCGCGGCACTTTCATTTAATAATGCCACGGATGAAATCTCCTCATGTTCGGGTATGATTTCTCCGGTTTCCGCCAACATCATATCTCTATGCGAATTTATTTCTTCATGCAATTTATCTGTCTGCTTTTGAAAAAGTCCGGAAAACTTCAGGAATTTATCGGCGGAATCCCCGATTATCGCCAGCAATCCGTAAAGCCCATTGACAGTATTCAAGATGTCATGAAAAAAGATACGTTCCAGCGCATTGTGATATTTTTCTATTGAGATATCCCGCAAAATGAACAAAACATAATTCTCGCCGTTTTTTTCATAAGGGGATGTCCATACCCGGAAATTTAAACAGGTTTTGTTGTCGGTGGTTATAGTACATTCTTTAACGTCGCTCAGCTTATGCAGGCTGTTAATAATTGCGTTGACGGAGCCGCATACTTTACAAAAGCCGGTGGTGCCGCATCCCTCATAGCCATCTTCAGCCCAATGAATACAATTCAAAATTTCCCCCGGACGCTGCCCGGCAATTTCCATGATATTATTTTTTTTCAAAAAATTGAGCAATGCCTTGTTAGCGCTGACTGCCTGGCGCTGCGCATTGAGCATCAAGATAAAATCAGGCATCAGATCAAGTAATGAACAAAGTTCGTAATCTTCCCGGAAAATTTTCACCTGCCGAACTATTTCAGCAGGATTTGCTCTTTCTGCCGAAGCAAAAGCTGTTGCCATCAATGCACTCCCAAAATATAATTTTTCATCATTATAGATTATATTATATAATTCATATAATTAAAAGTTTTTTCTATAAATAGAACGTTTTTTTATGGAAATTAGTGTAGGTTAAGCTATAATTACTGTTTTTCAATTAAAAAGTATTCATAAATTATGTTGAATTCAAAGACTTTTCTTGAGTGGTGGCAGGCCGAAAGCCGGAATTTCGAAGCAATATTATTCGATATTGACGGGACTCTGGTCTCCGGGCTGCATCTGCTTAGCGGCGCGGATGTTCTTCTGGAACAACTTAGACAGCAACATTTTCCATTTTATCTGCTGACAAACGACGGCAACCATTCGCTACAGGAAAAAAGCATCCTCGTCGGCAAGGCCGGACTGAAAATATCACCTGATGAAATCGTGTCGTGCGGAATGGCGCTCTCGCATTTTGTGGAACATCATAAAGCGTTCGGACAAACTTTTTTTGTAATGGGTGACCTCGGCAAACCATGTTATGCCGAAATCGCCGGACTGAAAGTATGCCGGGACGTGTCTCAAATCCATGCGTGCTCAGGCGTGATTATCGGCGAAGGCTTTTATGACTGGCAGAAAAATATCAATGCCGTCTTCAATTTTTTCATCAAAAAACCGGAGATGCCACTGCTGGTGCCTAATCCGGACAGTTACTGGCCGAACGGCAAAGGCGGTGAATTCGGCATCGGAGCCGGCGGCAAAGCAAGATTTATCTGCGGAATTCTTGAAGAAATGGGCATTTGCGTCAAACCGGAATATTTTGGCAAACCCTATTCCGCAATTTATGAATATACCGTTGATCTGCTGAAAAGGCGTTTCGGCCTGCCCGGAGAAATCAGTTACGGTAAAATACTGATGCTCGGAGATTCGCTTAAGTCAGACATTAAAGGCGCCAATATTCTGGGCATAAAATCAGGGCTGATGCTTACCGGAATTACTTCTATGGAGCAAGCTTTGCGGGCACAAGACGAACTGAAACCAGACTTTATCTTCGAATCAATCGGCTGATTTGCCAGTCTATTGTTCTATAGAAACTTTGCTTTCATCTGAATTAGCGCGCAGTTCCGGAGCGTAAATCGCTTTTGCCTGGGCAGGCAAAGCGCTGAATCTGCCGGGGAATGCAGCCCTTACCCGGTAAGTCAAACTGTGAATACCGCGCGGCAGTTCCCGGATGTAGAAAGATACTTCGCGTTCCCGATATTCGACATACGCGCCCAAACCGGCGCCGCAATAACCGCTCAAATATTCAACCGGCTCGAAACCGGCAGCTTTATGGTCGGAGATAACCGCATACTCAAAATCGTTTTTCGCATTGAAAATCATTTCGATTTCGACCAGATCGCCGGCTTTCAGTTGATCCCCGTCCGCCAGCGGCTGTCTGCTATATTTTTCCACCGGCTGCAAAAGCGGACTCCCGCCAATACCGGGACGCTGCTGCACGCCATTTTCTTTTACTAATTTATAATATTTTCTCTCCATGGATAAATCAGATTGAGCGCTTTTTATCGTCTTTTCCAGGGAGAAAAAGAATAGTGAGGCGTTGAAGAACAAAGGTCCGGTGCCTTTGCGGCGGAGTTCAATTGTGTGCTTGCCGGATGATACTTCATTGCCTTTGAGCAGCAATTCAGCATCATAAGTAAATATATTCCGGGGACTGATATTAACTTGTTTTTTCAACTGTCCGTCAAAATATACTTCCAGATTAATATTGGAACTGATTTCATTTGAAGACGCAAAATAATCCGCAACCGCTTCAACACACAATGCCGTTTCTCTTGGCGAATTCCAGTATGCGGAATTTCGCCGGTTGTTCACCAGGTATTTGGCCAGCCATGCAGTCCGCTTCGCTTTAGGATCGCAGAGCGAAAGCAGTTTCAGATAAAAAGCCTGTGTTTCAATTTCGTTGCCATACCAGTTCCACCAGGGATTGTTTTTGGGAAATTTCAGATACGCGGTCTGGTTTTCCGGATCTTCGATACAAAACTGGTCAATGTTCTGCAAAATCATGTCCAGCTTGGGTTTGTCTTCAAGCATCTGGATTGTCAGTCCGCACAGGGTTAAGCCGTAAATGCTTAACTGGCGGCGGCAGAAATACAATTGCTCCGTCATAAAACTGTCTTTTTGCCCGGCAAGCGTCAGCACATAATTCACCAGCGCGTCGATGTTGGAAACAGCCGGCACTTGCTTTGCCGCCAGTTCGTTTTGCAATTTAGTCACTCTGGCCTGCTGCCATACTTTGAGCCATGCTATCCCGCGGGACAGCATCGTCTGGTCAACATTAATTCCGTTATCCCTGGCTGTTATCAGTCCTCTGACCACATAGGCGGTCATATCAGCCCATGAGTTTTCATAAAAACCGCTGAACCAGCCCCAGCCGCCGTCTCCGTTTTGCATCGCCATCATCGTTTCAAGTGATTTTGCGGCATAATCCGCCAGTTTGCCGTTGTCAAATACCGGCAATGATTCAAAACGTTTCCAGCGTTCAGCGCGCTCTTTAGCATCCCCCTGCTCTGAAGAATTCAAGTTTGTCAGCTTGTTCTTTAAATCATTAAGTGAAATATCAAATTTCTTCAAAGCTTTAGCCACGGTAACTGCGGGTACGAAACGGTTGACCGCGCTGACCGTGTCTTTGCCTTCCGGCCCCATCAGGTACGGCAGCGCATCAACCACAGACATCGCGATTGACGGAGAATATCTGACGGATATCTGCACGGATTCCGGAATTCTGTTTGCCGGAACATCAAATGTGACAAAAGCGCTTCCGCTTGAATCGTTATTCAAGCATCCGCTGCAGGATATTTGTTTTTCAATTCCATGAATATCCACCGGCAGTTCCATTTTAACCGCATCAGAACCGTTTTTCCCGGCAGCCGATATTTCAATGCCTGCAATGCCTTTTTTGAAAGCCCTGACCCGCCAGTCAACTCGGACATTCCCGCCGGTCGGTACGGTCACTTCCCGTTCCGCGGTATCAATGGATTTAATGGAATCGCCTTCCAACCGCAACATTACTGTCGCGGTTTCAGCATTTTTCTCATAATTATGAACAATTCCGGCAATAACCACTTCATCATCCTCTGAAAGGAACCTTGGAATTTCCATTCTGACCAGAAAATCCTTACTGGTCACAAGCTCGGTTTCACCTTGTCCGACAGAGGCGCCTTCGCCCATGCTCCATACATTGATTTTCCAGGTCGTGAGATTATCCGGAAAATCAAATGCCACTTCCGCTTCCCCGGATGAATCAGTTTGAATATTTGCCGCCCAGAACAGAGAATCCGCAAAATTCTTTCTTACGGCGATGGCATCTGTCGCGGCTTCTGATTCAACCGCATCCTGCGGACCGGACTTATTAACGGCGGCGGCCATCAGCCTGCCGCCGGCAACCATCGGCTTGCCGCTTTCGGATAATGTCTTGGCTCCGAAAATATCGCCGAACACTCCGAGCGTCCGCAAAGCTGCCTGATTCTTTTCATACATATTATCAAAGACGTAACCAAGATTACAGGAATTATTTCCGTAATAATACCGCTTCCATCCCCAGAAAAATGATTTTATCTCCGCAATGTTTGACCCGCCGCTGATGTACTCAACAGCCTTGTCATAGCCTGTCGCGACCAGTCTGGCGGATTTTACCGGATTGCCGGCCAAATCGGTTACTTTCAAAGTTATTTTAGCTTTCTGTGACGGCTTATATAACTTCCCGGCGGATGTCACCGCCACTTTCAGAACTTTCTTTTCGGGCGGAACAATTATTTGTTTAACCTCCCGGTTTAACTTGCCGTCAGCTACAGACCAAACCTCGATAAAAATATTCGGCATGTCAGTGTTGCGTATACTGACAGAAGTCGTTGTCTTCTTATCGCGGATATCAAGTATTTCCGGGATCGCCGAATCATTTTCCGAAGACGCCCGCGTGAAAACCAGCACGGTTGATTCCTTTTTCTCCGTGGCGATGATTAATTCAGCCAAGTCTCCCGGATGGTATTCATTCTTTTCGGCAATAATTTCAACAGGATTAAATGTAAAATCATCATAAAGGATTTTTTCACCGAAAACCCGCAGCAGGCACTTACCCCGGATAGTATTGTTTGCGGCGTCGGAAACATCGCATATTACCCGGTACTGGCCGGGGTCTCCTATTTTGAATTTCAACGTGCCGCCATTTTCGTCTAATGTGATTTTAGTTTCCTTTTCGACGGTCTCCTCTGCAATTCCCTTCTTGCCCGTCGTAACTCTCAATACTTTTACCATGCCGGTCCCGGAGACATTCCTGCCGTCGGCAGTTACAGCCTGCACATTCAGCACCGCATAATTATCGGTACGATAATATCCCTTGTCCAGCCAGCAGTAGACTTTAAACGGCTTGCCTGTTGTGATAAAAGTTTTTTTAACGACAACTGTATTCAATGACGCATCCGCAACTTCCGCCGATATCTCATACCGGCAGTCAATGTTGCCGTAAAACACTTTAACCGGAGCAGTATCTATAGTCAGCGACAAACGGCCGTTTTCATCGGTGCGGGCTTCGTTCTCCATAACCAGTTCCGGCGGAAGATCATTGGGATATGGAATAATGGCGGGTCTGGCGGACTTGCCGGCCGGCGCCTGATTGGCAATAAAACTATCTCCGTACAGCCAGTTCCACGGGCCGGGTTGAAGCCAGTTTTCCGGCTGCGAATAACGCATAACCTTGTATTTTACTTTAGCATTCACCACCGGCGCATTAAAATAATAATCAGCTTTCACCGTGACATTGAAACTGTCGCCGGTTTTAACCGGCTTCTCCGGACCATCCATCTGCACTTCATATTCCGGCTTGCGGTACTCCTCAACCCGGAATGAACAATATCCGCCAAGCTGTTCAATATAGATATAATAACTGCCCAGTTCCGCATTCGGCGGAATCACAAAACCGCCGTCAAGCGCGGCAAACTGATCTGTCTGAATATCTTTTTCAAAAACTTTTTGTCCGCGCGGCGACGTGATTACCACCTTACATGATTTCCCGGCAAAATCCATGACATTCACATTGCCGTATCCGGCATTGCTGATCCAATATTTGAAAGACATCTTCTGGCCGGGACGATAGACCGGGCAGTCCGTAATACAGAAAACTTTTCTCTGCGCGTCGTCTTCTTTAACCGCATCACCGTTTCTGTAGAAATAAGAAAATCCCTGTACCGCGCTCCTGCCGTCAGCGGTTTTCACCTCCACCATATACGAGTAATTCTTCCGGAGTAATTTAGTATCAAGCAGATAAAAACCGCGTTCATTGGCGACTGCCTTGAATTCGTGCGTAATCACCCTGAATTTACGGCCAAGCTGCTTCTGCTCTTCCGGATTGCTTATAAATTCGTTGATATAACCGAAAAAAGATAATTCCGCGCCTGGAATGATCTTGCCGTTGTTTGCATCCATTACCACATAAAGCCTTGAATTGCCGGAATATCTTTCAGCGATCACCGTATCAGTAACCCACAAAATCTGCTGTGAGGTATTCCCCTGAGGCAATGAGGCCTTGACTAAATACACGCCGGCCTGTTTCAACGGAATCTTGATATTGGCGACAGCGTCCATATTGTCTTTGTCCGGATTAAGTTTTTCTTTCCAGACGGCAAGCTTTTGTTTCCGGTATTTCTGCTCATTCCGGTCCAGCAGCCAGTTGCCGATAAGTTCAGGCGAAATACCATGCGGATGAGATTTTTCCGCCTCCAGCATGGATTGAAGGGAACTTTTGATGTCGCTTATGAACTCGTCAATATCCACCCGGTAAACTTCGAAATTCGCTTCCGGAGCATTCCGGTATCTGAAGTTCAAAACCGGTTCTTTGCCTGCCGGAAATACCCCCGCCGGCATAAAACATCCCAGATTGCCGGTAATCTGCTCAAGCTCCGTTTCCCTGACCCCGTTCCTGCCGCGGCCGAATGCGGCTATTCCCGCGCTCCAGAACTCAGCCGCCTTTTTATATTGTTTCCGGTCAGTGAAGATTCTGGCCAGAATATCCATGGCGTCTGCCGCGCCGGCGTCTCCGGCGGCCGCTATTTCTCTGAACATTTTGATATAATTGAACTCTGCCGACAGCTTAAAACGTTTAATCCCGCTGGCCAGTTTGGCGATAGTCTCGTCTTCCGGCAGTTGCTGAACAGCAAAAGGACTGTCGGTTATAGATGTGGTTTCCGCAATGTTAAACAGATTCCCTATCGTCTGCACGCCGAATTGACGGTAAAGAAATAATGCGAAATCCCATTTAGCATTCTTGCAGCCGTTTTCCGCCGACAGCGCCAATGCCAGACGCCAGCGTTCGCCGTCGTTCGCCGACGACTCGAAAGACTTCGGCAGTTTGTAAAAAACCGGATTCCCGTTCGAATCAACCGGAGCGCCGGAAATTGAAACCCGCCCCATGACAAAATGCCCGAATGTTTTTTCATAAGGCGGAATCACTGAAAGATCAGTAAGGTATTGCAGTTTATAGGAATTATTATTGCTCCTCCCCGCCATCAGCGCCTGAGACAACGCCGTATAAAACTGTCCTCTTTCGGAAGATTCAGACTGTTGGGAATTATTGATTGCTTTCATCAGCAGACGCAGCGCAAATACCCGGTCGCGTTCGAAAACGCTGACACTTTCACCGCCGCTATTTGAATAACCGCGAATAAACTGACCGCCAATCAAAAAACCGTCATGGGGAATTTTCATGAAAACAACAGCCGCGGCATGCAGCGCTTCCGGACTGTTGCCGTATTTTTGTAATACCGTTGCCGTAAAACTGTCAAATGTGTCAACTTTACCGGCTTTAATCAGGCAAGCCGCCGCGTTTGAATAATATTTACCGACTCCGGGAGTGCCGGCCGGCGCTTCCGCAAGCAGTTTTTTATATAGTTCAAAAGCATCGCGGACATTTCCGTCCTGCTGCATTTTTTCCGCTGCCGCAAACGCCTCAGCCATATTTATCTTCTCCGGCTGGGCGGCCATAACACCGCCTGCAACACAGAGCGTAAACAGCAAACTCATTATCTTTTTCATCATCAAAATTGCCTGCAATAAAAATATTTCAATTTTCTTTCCCATAAAATAGCCCCTGGCGCAGATAAATTCTTAGAGAAAATTGTAAAAAAATCAAAAAAATGTGATCATGAACTTAACCGGTTGCTCCGGGACTTTATAACCACAGAGACTCAAAGACACGGAGAAATCCTTTTTTATCACAAAAAACACGAAAAAAGACAAAACCGTTTCACCATGAAGAGCATGAAGGTAATGAAGATAAGACATGGAAGTCAGAGTATTGCTGCATACATCGCAGTAATGCTCTGACTTCCGGTTTTTTCTTCTCTTCCTCTTTCGAGTATTTTTGTGTGTTTTATGGACAAAATGTTTTATCGTCTCTATTGCTCTTGACTTTTTGCCGGACTTGATATATAATTATCTTTGTAACAAG
>CAIKZE010000289.1 GCA_903831825.1 uncultured Lentisphaeria bacterium
ATAAAACAGTAATAATAGCAATATTAATTATAATATACGAATAACTGTCCAATAGAATATTACAATTATAAGGAAAACAAATATGCGATTATCTTCTGCAAGGCTGTATCACATATGATTTTAAGAGCTAAAAAAAGCGCCCGGGTAATGTGCCTTGATCGTTCCAACCCTAGGGAAAAATTTCCCCAGGGTCTAAAAACGGGCCGATACTTGCGTACATGCCCGGTTAAATTATTTTCACTCCGGTAGCTTGAGCCAGCCTTCGTCCGCAAGCAATTCATGGACCGTCGGGATGACGCAGGCCAGCATTCCTAACTGCCAGCGGTTCATGTGGTAAGCGCAAAATCCAGCAAGCTGGACTTTTTAGCTAAAATATCCCCTGTCCATCACGGCAGCCCGCCCCGGATTTTTACACTGGTGGCGGCCCCCGCCGGAGTAATTCAATCACCGGAGCCTGGTTGACTGCCGACACTATCGCCACGATCGCCAGTAAGATGTATGGCATGGTTTTCTATTCCTTATATATAGTCGTTGAAGAAAGCCGGAGCGCTGTTACCCGCCCCGGCTTCCTGTCGTTGATATCAGCCGAACATGGCCTCGGTGATGTTAGCCTGTTCCAGATCGTCGATCCGGTCCAGTTTCGCATGCTTCCACTCGTTCCGTTCCCGGAGGCACCGGATATCGCGCTGCCAGACCGACTCGCTGGTAGAATCAACGAGAATGGCATCACCCATAAACTTCCGGATAGCCTGTCCGATCTCCCGCTTTAACTGGACGATCCTGGCGGAAGTGACGGCCAGCCGCCGGGCGATGTCACCGGTTCCGCCGCCGAGCATCAGTTCTTTCACAATCACGCGCTTCCTGGCATCAAGGGTCTGCATGAAGGCATCCCAGTCGATCTCCCGGAGGACTTTAGCGGCGATGTCTTCGGTTCTGGACGCGATCATATCGCCGACGGTAAAGTCTTCATCTTCTCCGCCGACCGGAGCCTGCATGGAGCAGACGGAGCCTTCGTTGTCCATCTGATAGCCGGGATTCATCACGTCGGTGCGGCTGTCGCCATAGGAGCGTCGGCCAGACTTGGTCCGCTGGATAGAGTAGTACGCGATGCTGTTGGGGATCGGATCTTTACCGGACTGCTCCATGGCGTCGAGCATTGCCGCCGCTGTGGCGGTGGTGTCCTGGATCAGTTCCTGATAATCTTCGGAGCCGATCGGCTTGGCTTTCCGGTGGACAGTGTTTCTGATGATCGGGTAGATCTGCATTTCGAGAATCAAAGCTGCGGCTGGACTCATATTACACCTCTCTATGTAATAGGCGACCAGACGGGCAGAATGCACCCGCAGCGGCCGCCAAGGTTATTGGTGGCCGTTACGGCCGTACTGCCAAAATGACAGTCCATCAATGATTATGCCGCAAAAAGAGGCTGTTTTAAGCTGGAGAGGCTTGAAGAAGCCAATAGGAAGGAGAAAACAACTATTCTTTGCCATATAAAGGTCGGAAAACGAAGGTCGGAGGCCGTGGATACCGACGTTGATCAATTATATCCATTGCGCGGTTGATATCTTCACAAACTTATAATATAATATATCTTGTTCATCATAAATATATTGTTGAATAGTGAAAAGTAAGCAGCTGTTTACAAGCAGGGCAATCATAATAAAGAAATAATGATCATGGCAATTATCCAAAAGAAAAAAAAAGGCAACTACTATTTGGTCTATCAGGTGGATGGGAAGCAGATATGGAAATCCACCGGAACCAATAACAAAAAACTTGCCAGATCATTCGAAGACACCGCCAGGAAGCAGAACAGCGAGGATAAGCTACGACGCAAGATGGCCGAGCTGCTCGGAGATAAGCCACCAGTTCAAGTCGAGACTATACTTGCTCTGAAAAATAAAAGGCTGAAACTTGAAGACGTTATCCCGAGCGCCGAAAAATACAAAGACATATCAATTGATAAAAAACGTGCATGGGATCGCTTTACAGAAGCGCTGTCTAAAGACATACGCTATGCTGACCAGATTACTGCCGATGTGGCCTTTGCCTATCTAAACAAGCATTACAGCAAACAGAAAGGAAAGACCTGGAATAATAACCGCACATATCTGAACAGTATCTTCCGTATCATTCTTGTTGATGCCGGAATGATGGAATCACCATTTCAACGCATCATTCAAAAAAGACTTGATGACGGAGAGCACCAGCGGCCATTTACCGAAGATGAATGCACTGCCATTATCGGAGCCGCTAAAGAACCATGGCGTAGCGCCGCAATAATCGCATACTATACAGGGCTCCGCCAGATAGACTGCTTTGCTCTCAAGTGGTCAAGCATTCAGGATAGTATCATAACTCATATGCCGGAAAAAACACGCCGGTATAACCGGGCCGTCAAAATTCCAATCCACCCGGAATTGCAACAGCATCTGAATACCCTGTCACACAATAACGACACTGTCGTCGGATTTACCGGAAGCCGCAAAGGACGTTTTTCAAGATATTTCGGCGAACTGCTTACTGAATTAGGCATTACCGATAATGAAAATGGTACGGTTGAATTTAATTGTTTCAGGAATACATTTATTACCAGATGCAGAGCTGCCGGCATTCCTGAGCATGTCATTCGCGGTATAGTCGGTCATGTAAGCAGTGACATGACTGATCTATACAGTCATGATACAACCGGAGCAATGGCAATCAAGGGTCTCACTAAAGGGGGGTTTTGATCACTTGTCAACACTTGGCAATTTGTGTCAACACAAACTCATTATTATATTAAAAGTATTAGAAAAACCATTAGAAAACAACTATCTCAAGCACAAAAACAGGGTTCGATTCCCTTCACCCGCTCCAAATTTAAGCTTATAAACCCGATCACATTAAACGCAAAAACAAAAATTATGCTGGATGTGTTTAAAAAATATCCTTACCGCGGCCAGGCTCCGATTTTTCCGGCGCGGGCTTTTCACCTGCATTCAATGCTGATTAACTGCGGACACCAGTCGGTAGCTACTCCTGCCTACAGCTTTGACGGAATGAAGCGCGGCAGGAAGGAAATGTTCATCTGGCAGTATACGCTGGCCGGCTGCGGGCGACTCCGGTTCGAAGACGAGGAATACCGGGTTGAACAGGGCAGCGCCATGCTGTTGACCATCCCGGAAAATCACTGCTATTATTTTTCGCCGGAAGACGAGTATTGGGAATTCGTCTTTGTTACGCTCAACGGCTCGGAGCTTATCCGTTTATGGCGCGAACTGCGGAAAATGACCGGCCCGGTTGTCCAGATTCCCATCGGGTCAAAATGCATTCTCAAAGCCGCTGAAATCTACCAGACCTGCTGTGAAGGCAAACTGCAAAACCCTTATGACGCCTCCTCCATGGCTTATGACTTTACCATGTGCGCGCTGCGGGATTTGGGCAGGGAGGGAAGCGGCGGGAACCGTCCGGAATACATTACCCGGGTCTCTGAATACTGCATGGAGCATATCGGAGAAGACATTGCCGTTGATGACCTCGCCGCAATCTCCGGTTACAGCAGATACCATTTCAGCCGGATGTTCCACAAATATCAGGGAATAACGCCGATGGCTTTCATCTCTGATCTGAAAATGCGCCTGGCGGTGCGGCTGCTCCAGACAGAACGGCTGAGCATCAAAGAGATTGCCGAAAAATGCGGCTTCATGGACGTCAGTTATTTCTGCAAGGTGTTCAGCAATTCCCAGGGCGTCTCGCCGGCCCGTTTCCGCAATCAGAAATGACGGCTGGGCGATTCTGAGAGTCTTAGATTTTCAAACAACATTTTGGACACCCGTCCACTATACCTGTTCAAGACGGACCAGTCGGACAGGTCGGACAGGTCGGACGACTCGGACATTTTGGACAGGGTCTCCACTCATTTTGGACACCGGCCACCCTGATTTTGGACTCTCATTTCCGAGACGATAGAGTCCTCTTCCGCACAACGCTTTTCAGTTTTATAAACATTTTGGACACACCCCTACCCCTTCCCGCATTCGCGGGAGACACGGACTAGTCGGACATTTTGGACAGGGTCTCCACTCATTTTGGACACCACTACCCCTCATTCTGGACACCGCATGAACAGCCAGTAGTCAGTAGTCAGTAGTCAGTAGTCAGAAGTCAGAAGTCAGTAGTCAGAAGTCAGTAGTCAGAATAAAATCCTGAACATTCTGGACACCCCTTCCCATACTTCCCATACTTCCCATACTTCCCATACTTCCCATACTTCCCATTCTTCCCCAGCCGCAACCCCATAGGACCCATAAGACCTATAGGACCCATAGGCCCCATGTTTTTCGCCCATGCGGCCAGCATAACAGGCCGGGCAACCGCCCGTCATGCCAGGATCGCTCTGGATTCGCCGGACCCGGCGCTTAATTCCGACAAGGCCCATACCAACGCATCCAGCCGGTCGGGGCTGGACTGGTTCAATGCCGGATTGTAACCGCACAACTGATCTTCCAGTTTCGGGAACCTGCCGACATGATGGACTTTGCCCAGTTCGTACAACGCGGCGATGGGTTCGGCGCGGATGATCTTGCCGCGGGCGGCGTTGACGCTTTTGCAACTGATATCCCGGCAGACATTGCGCAGATTCGCCGCCACCAGGTCGCCGCCGTTGTTGGTTTCACAGATTACCCGGTCGGCGTGCCAGCGTTTATACTCATGTTCGACGGCTCTGGCCCATTCCAGGGGAGTGCCCTTCAGCGAGACGTCGCTGAGAATATGGTATTCGCCTTTCCGGTCGCGTCCGGCGACCACGATGCCGGTTTCGTCCGAACCCGGCGTGGCGGTGACGGCGGGGTCCACCCCGATTACCACCCGCTGGAATTCCGGCGCGTTGATAATCCGGTACCGGTCAATCATTTCGCGCTTCCATAACGCGCCTTCCATATCATCCATCCAGTTGCCTTCCAGAAAACGCTGGCGCTGCCGTTCCGGCAACTCGGCCAGAGTGGTTTCAATATAGCCTTCCGCCAGATTTTCGCGGTTACTGCCGGGATTCATCAGCATCGAGTCATAATAATCCGGAAACAATAAAGAAGCATTGTTCTCCGGTTCCGCTTTCTGGATGAACAGCTTATATGACCAGTGCGACTTGCCCGGCGGGTTGCAGTCGAAGTAGGCTTTATTGGGCAATAACTC
>CAIKZE010000290.1 GCA_903831825.1 uncultured Lentisphaeria bacterium
CAGAAAAGGGAAATTACCGCATCCAGCCGCCTCGTTTCGTTCAATCCGCGCCATCTGAGCTTCAAAGTTTTTTTGCGGATATTCCCAATACCGGCTTTTAGGAGAAAGCCATTGTCCTGAATTTATATGCACACACATTTTGCCGGTATGATTCCAACTCAGCGCCTCCAAGGAAGACCTGGTTGAATTATTGCGACTTTCCAGATATTTATCCATAAATTTATTCTAACTCCTCCTATATTTTACATGTTGAAAGAGCTGTCTTCAAACTGGAATAATGTTTGAAGGCCGCGGCATACTGTTTTTTGTGTTCATGTTGCGGCTGAAACTCATTTTCAATTTTGACCAGTCTGGCTATCGCCTCGTCAAAAGATTTGCAGCGGCCCGTGCCGACGCCGGCGACAATCGCGGCGCCCAGCGCACCGCATTCCTTAACCTGCGGTTTGATGACCGGAATATCAAGGATGTCGGCAATCATCTGCCGCCATGCTTCCGATTCCGCGCCGCCGCCGGAAACGTGAATGCTCCGGACCGGACTGCCGCCAAAACGAAGCTGGTCCAGTGCATCTTTGAAGTAAAAAATGATTCCCTGAAGCGCGGCGTTGAGAATATCCGCACGGGAATGAGAGAACGACAATCCGCAAATGGCCCCCCGACCGCCTGCCGCATAGTCCAGCGGGCCGGTTTCGGCAAAGTAAGGCAATACAACCGGAACATCTTTCGCTTGACTTAATTCTGCAAACATGCGCGGATATGCGTTGTCACCTTGCAGTTCGCGGAACATTTCGTCCCGCAGCCATTTGATCAGCGCCCCGCCGGAACCGTGATAGATAAAACTTACATATTGCGTCGCTATTGCATGATTTTCAATATTCACCCCGAGCCGGACAAACGGGGAATTTGCTTCCGGCTGGTCATGAACCATGACCATGCAGGCATAAGTCCCCAGTCCCAGCATGGCCGTTCCGGCTTTGCTTACTCCGGCTCCCAGCGCCGCGGCACACTGGTCATGGGTTCCGGTTACTACCTGGACATCCGCCGGCAAGCCGAATTCCCTGCTCATTGTTCCGGATATACTGCCCAATGATTGGCCGGAAGGCATTAAATCCGGTAGTTTTTCCAGATCGAATTCCATCGCATCGGCAATTTTCCGTGACCAGCAATGCCCCTTGCGGTCAAACAGCAGAGTGCAGCAGGCCAGGGAATAATTCGCCGACATTTTGCCGGTCAGCATAAAAGTGACAAAATCGGACCACGGCAGAAATTTAAACGCATGTTGATAAAGTTCCGGTTCTTCGGCTTTAATCCGGCAGAGATTCGGCAGCGAATAGCCGGTTCCGGCCGGCTGGCCGGTAATCCGGTAAATTTCCTCGGACGGAATTAGAGCGATCAGCTGATCGAGGTATTTCGTCCCTCTGGTATCTGTTCCCAGTATGGAATTGCCGCAGATGCGCCCATGGCTGTCGACCGGCACCAGGGCTTCACCCATCGAAGCCGCCGAAAGCGCTTCAATCCGGTCAGTTCCGGCCTGTCCGGCACAAGAGGAAATCACCTGACCAACCTTGTTCCAGACATCGGAGCTATCCAGTTCCGCCTGTCCCGGCAAACGGCGAATAACGTCATACTCGCAGTAATCCGAGGCAATAACTGTGCCGACGGAATCAAACACCGCAGCCTTGCATCCGGTGGTTCCGATATCTATACCCATCAGGCTCATGATGCCCCCCTTTATGTTTATTTACGCGCAAAATTCGCGTAGTTCAACGTCTCAAGTATCTCCAGCATCATGTCTGAAGCCTTGTCGATGGAATCCATCAGATACTGGTTCGACTCCACGGCTTCGAAGTCGCCGCGGGACACGGCTTCGGCGCGTTTAAAGAGATTTCCGGCGGCATATTTTCCGGCCTCGCGGGCGATTTTCGTCCACATATTCACGCGCACCACGCCATCGCCGGGCAGGCTCAGCATCTGGTCTTTATTCAGCGAAGATGTTCCATGAAGCACCAGCATCTTCCGGCCGAGTATGGAAGTCAGGCCCCTGGCACGTTCGTCCAAGTACTTTACGCTGCCGCTGCCGGATGCCTGCTGCTCAGTCCCGAGGTCAGCCACCAGGAAGTCGATGCCGGTGGTCCTGACGTAAGCGGCAGCCCGCTCAAGATAGCCGCCGGCAGATGAGATATCGCTTTTGACATGCTTGTCGGCCACTACCAGTTCCTCCATGATACCCTCAATCATAATGTTCCTGCCATATTTGCCCGCATAGTCGCGGGTCATGGATATATTCTGTTCAGCAGGATAACTCTGAGCGTCGAACATTGCCGAAGCAAGATATTTCGTTCCTTCAGTAAGCGCCCATTCATCCCGTCCGGGATCGGCGTGATCCAGATGCGGCAGCACAACTATATTCCGGTACGGCGAGTCGAAGCTGTCACAGAGCAAATGGAGGTGCTCCATGATGCTCTGAAAGCCCAGTTTGGCGTTCCGGCAGTGAGTAACCCGCTGCGCCTGCGGCATGTAGGGATAGTTGAAAGTCATGGCGATCGCCAGCGGGACACTTTCGATCTGGTATTTGTCACAGAGTTTTTTCGCCGCGAGCAGGATGGCTTCAGTGTTCCAGTGGCTGGCAGTACAAAAAATAGCCATCGCGACATTATTCTCAATGACTTTATCCACCACTTGCAATGATTCTTTTCTTGCGGTTATGATCGGCATCGGCTTATTCCTTTCCGTTGCGGAGAATACGCTTGATCGTGTCCAGTTCTGGCGACACCGGATCAAATTCCAGATTGCCGATATAGCGGGATGCTTCATACAACACTGGCGAGAAGCTGCCGTAAGCTCCGACGACATGGTGAATGTAAGGACCGTAAATGATTTTTTCCTCCCACAGCGGCCAGTCGTTTACTTCCACATAAACGTAAGTTCCCTGATTGAACGGGCCGTCAACTGTATTGCCTTCGCCGCACAGCAGCGAGTATTTACCTTGGGCTCCGTCCAGGCGCGCCAGCGTCACGCGGCCGTCTTTGAGTTTCCAGTTACAGACCCCCGGCGCATGGCTGGGCAGCACAAAGTGATTGTTGATAATACATTTGCCATCGGCCAGTGACGGCGGGAACGGTCCGCAATGCCATAGCAGTTCGGCATTGTCATTATCGGGGTGTCTAATAGTCAAGTCGGCGAAAAATGTCGGTTCCTTGAAATGGCTGGCGCTTTGCAGCATCAGCGAGGTAATCGCACCATGAATATCCGTTTCGCAGGCGACCGGAATACCTTCCTCCGTCAATACCGCATGGACAAAGCACGAACAGATGTTCAATTCCTGCTGTAATGTGTCCCAGCACTGAAATGCCAGCGCGTCGAGTCCTTCGTCATTAACCCATTTGCCGACTGCCAGTTTCAGCGCCGCCAGTTTTAATACCAGTTCATCGCCGGGGAATTTAGAAAAGTCCGCCTTGCGCTTTAAGTTATCGGCTTCCGCTTTCACTGCGGCCGTAACATTACCAAGCAGTGAGCGGCATTCACGCACAATCTTGCTCAAGTCAATCGGAATAGTTTGAATGCCGAATTTCTCCAGCAGTTCGCCTTCATTGACAATGACCGAATAGAAATCACGCGGACGGGTCGAAACCTGACCGATCCGGGCTGAGGTAAAATGTTTAACCACATTCGCGGCCCGGATAAAATTGACCAGTCCGTATTCGAAAACATGATCATCAAGCCGTGAGTTAACGATATAGCTGAATGGTACGCCGAAACGCTGCAAAACCTTGGAAGTGGCAAAGAGTCCGCACTGTGAATCGCGCAGCCGTTCACCGTTCGGCAGCGGACTTTCATCACGCGGCCCCCAGAGCAGGAACGGTTTACCGATTTTCCTGGCCGCTATTGCCACCGCGCCCTCCGAGCCGAAGTTGCAATGAGGACAGAAAACGGCATCGACGTCTTCAGCAATGAATTTTCGTGCTACACTTTCCGCATCCTTCTCATCTACCAGCAAACCTTCCGGATTCAAAAAGCTCAAATCGACGATTTCAATATCCGGCAGCAGCGACTTGATCTTCACCAGAATCAGGTCTTTGTATTTCAGGGAATCCTCCTGCGAAAAAAACACCCGCCGTGTCGGCATATATCCCAGCTTAAACCGTAATGGCATAATCATCTCCCTGTTTAATAAAAGTTGTCACGTATCAACTACTATTATAACGTTTTAGTTGTCACGTGTCAACATTGAAAGATGAAAAATTTGCAAACTATTAATCAAACTGTTTAATATTGGAATGGCGTAACAGTAAGCAATGACAATGGTAATTTTTAGAATAACAACATAATGACCGGTACATTTTTAAATAGTGGTCTGTTTGAAATCTTACGTCTTCAACTTCGCCGCAGTTCTCCAAGTTCCGGATCGCCGCCTTTTGTTGCCAGCACTTCCAGTCCGGTAAGCATGCCATTGATGCCCATAGTAGCAGGAGAACCCGGTGCGGGGAGAATTTCAATTCCATCCGCATTATCATTGACTTTAACGCGAAGACTCCAGATTGCTTCCGTTCTGGCATCGGCCGGAGTGTGTCCGCCGGTATGTATGTAGGCAATATAGACTGTGCCGTCCTTGAGTACTACAGGAGCGCAATAGCCGTAAACGTTCGGGTCGACGCTGTAACCTATTCTATCTTTTGGACCGTGCCAGGTTTTGCCGAAGTCTTTGGACAAGATGACGCGGCTTATTGGTGTTGGGTGCCGAGAACTCGATCAGTATCCGCTGTCTTTTGTCCTGCTGGACTTTGCCGGAATCCAGTAATTCATTGAGTCTGGCGACAGAATCACGATGGACGGCATATCCTTTAAGCGTGAGATTGACGAATGCCTTGATTCTTTCCGCTTTTTCCACATCCGCGTGACGGCTGAGAAATTCCGCGGACATTTCAGCTATTTTATCGGGAGCGGCACGAAATATTCTGGCGAACCTGAAACTGTTGACCGTGAGGTCCCCGGTCATATCCGCCGGACATTTTTCGGGGGCGATATTCCAGTTGAACGGAACTTCGGCCAGGGGAAATTCAGACTTTAAAAAAGCCTCCAGATCAGCAATGCATTTGAATTCGATCATCTTCAAAACCTGCGGTTGTTCGATTATTCTTGCCTTAAAGCGTAGTTTTTACAATTATTGTCATGGTCTCTGTAAGCGGTTTGATGGTGTAGTCGCCGAAAGCCGACGGAATCAGGCAACTGTCGCCGGGCTCCAGCCGGACAATCTTGTCATCTCTGCCGATTTCAACCGGATGATTGATGGCGCTGAGCAGATGAAAACTGCCGGTCTGTGAAGTAGTGTCTTTCATTTCGCCGACCAGCCGCAAATCGTCCACTTTAAAAAACTGGCAGCGGTTGATTACCGGGAATTTCCGGTTATGCGCAACCGCATCCACGACTCCGGCAACACGGGGCGAGGTACGGTTGGTAAAATTAATGGATTCCATGGCCTGTTCCACATGCAGTGCGCAGGTCTGTCGCCGCCTCTGGTCCGTTCAATGCTCTTCAGCAACTGGGCTCTGTCCAGCGGATACTGGTATTGCTGCCGGGCCCATTGCGCCATAACCCGCGCATCATGAATCCAGTTGATAAGCCGGGCAATATCCGTCTCTTCAAATTTTCGCAGCTTAATCATGAACTATCACTTCTATTCCACTATTTTTCTCAATACCAGTTTATTGCATCTAGTCAATACCAGTGTATTTTTGTCCTCGATCAGCCACTCGAAATCTTCGCCTTTTTCCATCTTTATCGCTTCCGCAATCGCGGTCGGCATGACTACTTTGAAAGCCCGGTTGGTCGGCCTCTGGCCTTTCTGCACTTTCACACGATATCCCATTTGTTACCTCTGATATGATCATTTACTTTTCATTATAAACTAAAAATTTATAGGCCTCAATCGGCAATATTTTGCTCTGAAAGCGTTGCTGACCGGGATGATTGTATTGGTTAATGCATTCCGCTATACTGCGCACCGGCTTGAATGAACCGTCCGGCTGTAAACTCAGTTCCGACTCCATGGAGAATAAGATTGAGTTGTTCTTTGCCATGAACTGTTGAATTTCCGAGGTTATGTTTTTCATTGTCGGCACCATCAGGATGAATGGTTTCTGGTGTAAAAGGTAAATCGAACTTATGGTATCAGCGAGTATTGCAGTACGGTAAGTGATATAAACTTCCGTGCCGGAATAATCCCCGAGATGCCAGATATGTACGTGTTCAGTTCGCCGATCTGCAGAGTCCTTAATCTGCAACGCAACGCACAGAGCCTTGTGTAGAGTTTCACGGCGCAGGGAGTAGACGAGAATGTCTCGAAACTTGAGCTGGATTGGATCAGCGTCTTCCAGCGGGCACACGGCTGTTATGCTGGACGGACTGTCTTCGATAATCCGGCGCGGGCAATCATGTTCGCACAATTCCGTACAATTCAGCAGTTTGACGCGGCGGCCTTCGACTCTCAGATAATGGGTATAGAAAGTGTTAAAACGATGCCAGCCTGCCAAACTATGCTGCCATTCGCGCCATGCAGCTTCCTGTTCCGGCAACTCCTCCAGATAATTCCATAAAATTTTGTCTGTCATATTCCCTTCCTCCTCTTTGCTTAAAAAACTCAAACGACCAGTTTGTCATTTTCTCTGTCAAACCAATGAGCTTTTGATATGAACCGCGGCAGCTCAGACTTATTTCCCAATCCGTTTC
>CAIKZE010000291.1 GCA_903831825.1 uncultured Lentisphaeria bacterium
CTGAATTAGTATTGCTCAAAGCGTCCTGAGAAACAGAACGCCCTATACGGAGGCAAGTTGAACTGGGGCTTGAAAACTCCAGGGCGGCTACGTCTAAAAAAGTGTCAACTATCTATAACACTTTTTGAAACATGCCAAAAATTGCAATTTATTATACTTCTTATATTGACTTAATCGGGTTTTGGGGATAAAATTATTGTATTGAACCGGTTTTAAAATTAGTAAAATTAAAAATCGGTTTAAAATATGTTTAATAAATAGGATGCAGACCATGCGGTCAGACCCCGCGGGGCTCTCTATTCTATTCAAATACTATCAATTGATAACCACAGATTTCAGGGATTATCACAGATACATAATTCCCTTCATGTTTTAATTTCAGTTCCTTCTTTTCCGGTGCGAGATATGCAGTTTTAGGCATAAAATTCTCAATGAGTATTGAGATTTTAATTTCTTTTGCAAATAGAGGTTCTTCAACTATTTCCGATTTGCCGCGCAGTTCCGGCACATAGTTGATCAGATGAACCATCCGCCGACCGGGTTGAGTGGTCACTGTGGCTTTGCCGAATGACGGCAGGCCGGAGACTTTTAACAGCGGTTCAGGCATCAACCCGGAAAGGACATTTGCGAAAAGTGTCCTGAGTTCAACCGAGGCCAGTTCATAATAAGCGCTGAAAATCGGACTGGAGATATGGGCGACTTTGCCGTTGAAAGTAACCAGCGGCAGATTCGTAACCTGATCGGGCGGCAGATAAAAATTGGAATAAACGCCGTCCCATTCACGATTGAAATACGGTTTTACCAGAACCGCCGCAACTTCGGTGTTATTGTCCGCAGAAACCTCAATCCCCCGTTTATATAACGCCAGCGGTATTTCCGGGAGATTATTGCTCAGTTGCGGCATTGTTTGAAAAAACGATGGATCAAAAGGACATTCGCCGATGTATTTTATGCCCCATTCTTTTTCCATCGCAAAGTTTTTCTTTTCCAGATCAAGCCCTGAATATCCGGTTGAAATAACGGCTTTGCCATCATCAAGGAATGCCTTGATTTTTGCGGTGGTTTCCGGCGTCAGCAAAACTTCATCCGGCAGAATCAGTAACCTGTATTGACTGAAATCGGCATCGGCATTAATGATGTTAAACTGCATTTTTAATTCGGACAGCATCCGGGTAATGCCGATCAACGGCGGAGTCTTGCTTACGTCTCCAGGCGAAAGCACTCCGATATCGACAAGATTCACGGCATCGGAGTACCATTCTTCATTGAGTTGCATTTTCGAATAAACCGCTTGAAGCCGGTCGAAAATAGCGCCTTGCGTACTGCCGCGCGGATGAATATGCCCCCCGATATTGGGACGCATGCCGTTGGCGATGCCGTAAAAGAGATCATACTCAATGGCCGCCTGCGGACGGATACTGCCGAAATCGCCCCACTCATAGAATCGTCCGGTCATATTCAAAATCGGACGGTCATCGCCGGTTAAAGTGCGGAGGTAATGCGACATGATCGGCAGATAATCGTAACCCCAGCACGGATAAGTCGGCAGACATTCGCATTCAAGGCAGGAACCAATACGCACATTGTCTTCATAGCTGATACCTAAAAAATAGAGCAGATATTCTTTCGATATTTTATCCACTGCGGCTTTAATGTCCTCCGCCAGTCGAAGGACTGAAGCGCGCGCAAATTTTTGAATCTCGTCTGCATCCCGCCAGTTGACCCCGCGCTTTTTCATCTCGCGAATACAGGTCGGACAGATGCATGGGAAACCGTTGAAACTGTCCAGCAGAAATCCGGCGACCGGATATTTATCCGCCACTTCGAGAATCAGCGAAATGAGATAATCGCGATACGGCGAATTGACGCACATCGTCCGGATATATGGAGAAACCCAGCCCAGCTCATAGATGTCCGGATGCAGCGTTGCACCATTCGGGCTGACGGTATTCCAGTCCGGATGCCGTATCGCGTCTTCGTTGCTCAGTCCGCAATTCAAGTAGGCAGTCACCGCGATGTTTCGTGACTGACACGCCGCGACCATTTCCCCGAACATATCGCGTTTCAGTGAAGGATGTTTTATTCCGATATTAGTATCATAATAACAGAATCCCTGATTGCATTTGGCATGGAAACCGACAAAATCGACTCCGCAATCGCTGATCCGTCCGGCGAACTCCGCCGCATTGAAATCGGCTCCCACATCCGGACACGCCGCCATCGTGTGATTATCGAAAAACAGTGCGTATTTTGGTTTATGCATAAATATCCCAATTATTTTAAATTAATTATATGATCCAAATTCGCGCCATGCATCAATTAAAGCCAAGTTGCAGTCGATGTCTTTTATACACTGCTCTTTAGTTTTCCCGACTCCAACTGCTCCTCCTGTAGTTTTGAGTGTGAATCCTCCCCCGGGAGCGCCTTCCGCGATGGCTTGTTTTACCAGTTCGCGCACGTCTTTAATCTTGAAAGAATCTAAAGGAAATTCCTGTGAAATAACATTCCCTGACAAAAGCATCCTTTTACCAACCTGTTTTTTGGCTTTTGCGAGAATGTTGTTCCCGTAAGGCGGCGGTTCAAGTGGCTCTACCGCATCGACGCCCATGTCTGCAAACAGCTCCAGAAATTCGCCGCTGTTGCCATGACAATGCGCCCGATGCCGTCCGCCGATGGCATGAACCGCATCGTTGACCCTTTTGTCAAACGGAAATACCAGCTTATTGAAATGCTCCCTGCCCAGCCACGGCGGAGTGAGCATTTCCAAGGCATATGTCATAAAAACCGGCGAATCGGCAAGTTCTTTGTCTTTGATGGACAAAAGCGTATCACATACTTGCTCGGTGCATCGCTCCAGGTATTCCATCACAATCCGATCTTCCGTCATCAACCACATATATACTTCATCCATGTTGCTGGTTCTTACCAGTTCTCCCAATGGATGAAACAGTCCTGTACACGGCAATCCCCGGTTGCCTGCTTCAACACAACCCTGGTTATATTTTCCCAAATCGAATGTACGCCTCGGCCGGTCAGCTTCCGCCACGCGCTTAAAATCATCGATGGTTTCAATAAACCTTTTTTCCCAATGAAAGTCATTGGGGTCGCCCTCATCGCAATAATGTTTGGTGACAGCGGTAAATTTTCCCGCGGTGGTTGAATGGGTTCTCAGCACGCGTTTAAACGCACCGGGAACATCCTCGATCACTTCTTCCGCGTATTGGCTGTCAAGCCCCATGAACCCCCAGTCAAAACCGTGTACGCCTCTAAAATTATCCGCTTCATTCTCCTGAAACTCCAGGATTTTATCGGCTCCCGGCAAATTTCTGGCTGCCGGATAAAGATAGATTTCCAGCGGCACCCTGTCCGGTTCCTCAAAATTCCATGATTTTAACATTCTGCTTTTCGAATCCATAGCAACACCTATTTTCTATTTTTTATGGAAAGACTCTATTGAAGAATTTTTCCGAAGCTTTATTTAATTTTCGTAATCTTGAAATTACCAGGAATTAACCGAAGACCCCTTTCTGACCAGAATCGCCATATGGTCGCCCGGCATGCGCAGTTCTGTCAGGATCTTGTCACTTTTACGCACCTCCTTCACGTCCGGTTTTTCAACGTGTTTGCCTTGTCCGTCAAAGACGTACACATCCGCCTGGCAGCCATCGCCCCATCCGAACTGTCCGGAACGGTTGGTCAGTATCCGTTCTTTTCCGATAATGACTCCGGGACGCAGTTCAATGGGGGTGATGGGAAACATGGGCGCTTCATCGGAAAAAGCAATAAATTGAATGGAGGCCTTGTTCAGCAAGTCCCTTGCCGCCTGATATCTTTGCAGTGAAGTTGTGCCATAAGCTTGTGCGAAACACAATGGATTGCCGAGATGGGTTTGGACTGATATCGTGTCGTATGCCTCTGATTCCATAAAGCATGAAAGGTTTTTCCAGTTAAGCATAGTCCGGGTACAGTAAGCGCCATTGGCGATTGCCCGCTTGCCCTTTGAGCGTAAATATTCCATCAACGCTGTCCGCAATGGCTGCATTAGCAGGAGCGGGTGACTAAGCTTGCCTGTAACCGCGTGAGATGCTGGATTAATGACCGCCGTGCATTCGTCCCAGGCGGGATAGGGCGCATAGCTGCCGCTGCCAACCGTGATCTCATCTATGTAAATATTATTGTCAAGACTGTTTACTATATACTTGCACAATTCCATCCAGGCCTTGCCATATTGGTTCTCAAGAGTCGTCAAAAACACATTTGCAGGAGGGCGATATGTCGACTTTACCGGCTTGCCATCTGCGGTCAGGACACGGCAGGCTTCATATTCCTGATTCGATATTGTATTGTCGCAATTAGATGAGTGAAGATAGACAAAAGTGTCGACATCAGGGCACGTTGATTTTAGAAAACGTGTTGCTTTCGACACCTCATCACACCAGGTTTTACAATTGAGCATAGCCGTGCCGTGGCGCAAATATATTTTTTTATCATAATCCTCTTTGCCGAAATTCGGATTGCAAAAAACTACCGTTGTAGCCCCCTGCAGCCAGAGCCTGATCTGATCGGCGTCCAAGGGCACCCCGGAAGGCTGGGTCCACTTGGATGGCCCGCGCAAAGTTGTATTGCTTCCCCAATTTCGACGGATTGTATTGATTATATTCCAGTAATCACCGTTCGGAACCATATAAATACTCCACTCCAGAGTATGAGACTTGCCGGGAGCAACACCGAGCATTGTGTCTGACAGTCCGATAATGTTCGTGCTGTCATTGGCGAAAGACCGGCAGTGAATCCTAAAAATATCGTCCTCAGCCGCCATGCCGACGGCAATCTCGTCAAACTGTGCTATTGCCGTAGGATGCGCAGCGCTGAATTTTTCTTTTGAATATTTTATTTCAGTACCTGCAAGATAAACTTTCCGAGGTTTTTCCGGCAGTTTCAATCTGTTTTCAATTATAACTCCCACCAATGTGCTGCTTGTGTTGGATATGGTATCAGCTATTGAAATATGATCCCCGCTGAGTGTTATCCTGCGTTCAACCGCATATGCAGTTCCCCTCCAATTCACAACAGCGGTTTTCCCTGCCGCAACCGGGCTCCAGTCATCATCCTTTGCTTCGTTATCACTCCATTTGCCGTCGGGCAAACTGGTTCGTGAACTTGTGGCAAACTTGGAACGCCCAATCGTGAATCGGATGTTCCCGGACGATGACACCTCGACTCCTGAAGGTAATTGCGCATTGTCTTTCGGCACATAAATCGGCAAAGATCCTCTTGGCGCTTCCATAATCTTTTGTTCGATGATATTGGCATTGGGAACCGGGTCGCCATATTCAATGCCTATATCGCGGAACTGAAATGAAAGGGTGAAACTTTTTGAACCTGTTATTGTCACGGTATTGGCGCCGGGACGGACATAGGAACTGATATCCCACACGAAATGAAATGGATCGGTGCCGGGGGTGCCATAAATATAATTTTCATCGTTTTTAATCCTGTCAGAAAAATCTGGCGAATAATAAAGCACGTAACCATTGCCGTCTTCTGACCCCCAGCTTCCAAGAGTGTCGTTTCGTTTGACAAACTGTAATGGTTTATTGATAAGACAGCGGCCCGGCAGTCCTGAATTGTTGACTTTCATTCCCATTCCGCTTACATGTCCGCCTAAATTCCCCCATATAATCCTTGCATCAAGATAAAGGCGGACCTGGGCTCCTTTCGGAACATCGTCCAAGGTAAACTGAAGGTCGGCTTGTTGCAGTGGCTTAACCGTCAGATTATCCGCCAGCTTTATTTGTTTCTGCGCGGCCAAAACCGATAAACCGGAAAAGAAGAGTGCAATGAGCCATGTTGAGCAAAAGAATTTTACTGACGTCTTTATCATAATGCATGTATCCCTTTTTAAGACTTCATTAATCATTTAGTTTTATTTCTTACCAGAATAGCCATGCAATCGCTCGGCATACGCAATTCCGTCAGGACTTTCTTGTCCTGGCGTATTTCTTTGACATCGGGCTTTTCCACGCGCTTCCCCTGCCCATCAAAAACATACACATCCGCACTGCTGTCATCGCCCCAGCCAAACTGGCCGGAACGGTTGGTCAGAATCCGTTCCTCGCCAATCACGTAACCTGAATGCAACTCGACGGGGGTGATTGGAAACATGGGGAATTCGGCAGAAAAAGCAACAAACTGAATCCCGCCGCGGTCGAGAAGGCCTCTGGCGGCTTTATAGCGGGCCTGAAAGCGTTCAGGTGTATTCCCGCCATAGGGTTGTGCGATACAAAGCGGATGACTCAAGTGTGAATCAATAACAAGATCATTCCCTAAGTCACCCTCGTTAAAACATTGCAAATTCTTCCAGTTCAGCATGGTCCGCGTATAATGGGAGCCGTTGGCGATAACCACCGTTTTGCCTTTTGAACGCAAGTATTCAAAAAGAGCGGCCCGCCATGGCTGCTGCAGCAGGATGGCGCTGCTTATTTTACCTTTGACCGCATGTGACTTTTTGTCGATGACGACCGTACATTCATCCCACTCGGCATAGGCCCCGAAAGGCACCATCGGACTGGCTGTGATTTCATCAATATAAACATTGTAGCCAATTTCTTCGATGACGTATTTAAATGTCTCCATCAAGGCTTTGCCGTAGGAATTTGTGAGGGTTGTCATAAACAAACTAGCAGCCTGTCGGACTTTTTTTTCAAAGGCCATATAGCATGAAAATTGTGTAGTGATATATTACGATCAAAAAGGATTTACGATGGGAGCGAAGTTTGTGAATGTGGACCGGGACACGCCGATGATGTTTCCACCAG
>CAIKZE010000292.1 GCA_903831825.1 uncultured Lentisphaeria bacterium
CTGAATTAGTATTGCTCAAAGCGTCCTGAGAAACAGAACGCCCTATACGGAGGCAAGTTGAACTGGGGCTTGAAAACTCCAGGGCGGCTACGTCTAAAAAAGTGTCAACTATCTATAACACTTTTTGAAACATGCCAAAAAGTTAGTCAAAAAAGTCGCAATCGCCGCCATCATCCTGATCAGCGTCAGTCTGCCGTGCTTCGCTCAGAATCTGCTGCAAAATCCCAGTTTCGAAGAAGGAAAATCCAAACCCGGCACGTGCGCAATACTGGACGGATGGAATGTCAGGGACGTGGATGGAGTTGCAGGTCTTCATAGCATCAGCACGAAAAAAGCGCAAAACGGGACACGAAGCGCCCAAATTGATATTCCGGACGGCAAAAATTCTTTCTGTTATTTCACGCCAAATTTAATTCAAGTGCAAGGCGGCAAAAATTACCGGCTGACTTTCTACGCATTATATCCGGAGGCCAAAACAGGAGCTTCCGCCAGCGCCATAATCACCAGGTTTAACGCGGAAAAAAAGTTTGACGGCATGGATGGCATAAAAACCGTTAAAATTACTCCGTCGCCGGATTGGAAAAAATATACGCTGGAATATCAGATGCCGGCGAACAGCAACAGTTATTGCATCAATCTCCGGCTTTGCCTGGATCGCTCCGGCCAAATCTGGTTCGATAATGTCTCGTTCGAAGAGATCGCGACTCCGCAGACAATAGTCGAATTTTATCCCGGCTCGGTCAATGACGAAAAAACTATTTATGCCATCCGGGGCGAAGCATGTCAGTTACTGGTATATACATTTGTTGCCGGTGACCGTCAGGATATAGTATTGCGCATTGATGCTCCGGCCGGCTTCCCGTTATTGGACGCAGTTCCATTCTATTATCCCAATCAAATTCAAATTCTGCCGTTTACCAAACAGGCACAGGGAGATCACATTGAATATAACATACCGCTGAATCAGGCGGTGGTATTGCCGATGTCACGTTCAGACTGCACGCTATTCACCGGCGAAGCCTTATTGTTCAAAACTACCGCAGACATGCTCAGGTCGGATCTAATCTGGAGTCTCTGGCGCGGCAATGAAAAGCTCATCTCCGGCAATTTAAAAATCCAGGGGCTGACCGATTCCGCTCCGGATGCCGCACTGCCTAAACTCTTTACTGTTTCTTCCTGGTATTCCCCGCTGCTGAACTTCTTGAACGATACTGACGCATTCAACCAGTGGCTGAACGTTATGATACGGACCGGAGTTTCCGGCGACAGCATCAGTAATTCACTGCATCCGGATAAACAAGCCTTGCTGGAAAAAAAAGGATGGGCGAACAACCGGGCTCTCTGGTTCGAGGTGCCGAACCATTGCCTGACTGGCATGAGCAACAGCCCGCAATATGAAAATTTTATAAAATCATCTTTAAATTTCTCGGATAACTTCAATAAAAAAATGCTGTTATGGGATTTCGAACCGGCGTTGAAAGATGACTATTACCACGACTGCCCGATATGCCGCCGGGCATTTGAAGAAAAATACGGCAAAAGTACCGCCGGGCTGAAAAACAGCGAGGCAATCGAGGCAAAATTCCCTGAACAATTTCTGCAATTCCGTAACGGACAACTACTGGAAATCATTAAAAAATATGGACAATGGTGCAAGGAAAACAATTGCCTGTCCGGATTAGTAATTGGCGCAATACCTTTTGAACGCGATGAAGCAAACCTGCTCCAGTCAAAACGGCTTATCGGCGATATCAAAAGCTATGCAAATTATGTGGATTATTACATGCCGATGGCTTATTTCAACCCTGAGCAATTCTGGTGCAGTCTTGACGCAATAAAAACATTCTATCCGGGATCAGTTATTCCGGTGGTAACATCCGACCAGCGCCATAATCAAACTACCTATTCTTACAGTCTCAGCACGCCGGAGTGCGTCAGGAGTGAATTGCTCTCCGCTGCCGCCTTTGGCTGCCGGCAGGTATGCCTTTTTATGGGATTCTATGTATTCGACGGCCGTCAGATACTGGCTCAGCGCCGGGCCATGCGCGAAATCGCCATGTTTGAGGACTATCTGTTTAACGGAACAGACGCCGGTTCCCTGCTGCGACTCAAGCCTCAGGGCAACAGGCTTCGCGGCGTGGTCAAGAAATATAAAGAAAAGTATTTGGTCGTAATATTCAACCTTGATACGGCGCAATCCAGAACTGCCGCGCTAAATTTGCTGCCCGGCAAAGGTGAATTCAGCCTTGCCGAACCCTCCGCTAAACGTTTCTTTACCAATAAGGCCGGTTCGAGCAGACTCAAGGCGGATGATCTGAACAATATCAGTTTTACTTTGCAGCCGGGCGATGTCCGCTTTTTCATCCTGTCAGCCCCGGAAAGCGATAACTCCGCCAACTGGCAGTCAACTACGCTTGAATCAGCTACTGCCGCCGTTGTCAAACATTGGTCCATTCTGAATAAAAACTCCTGGGAATGCATTGCTTCCGGAACCGATGGGAAAACTGCGGAAAAAATCATCGTCAAAAACGGAAAATCCATTGCGGAAGTGCTTCCCGAAGACGGCGCGGTAATCAGCAGGCTGGCCGGAACCGCAGGCCGTAATCTGGTAATGTATAAGGAGGAAGGGCAGGACGGGTTCTTCCGTGATCTTTTCTGGGCGCCGGAAGCCATCCACTGGACTAATGACTGCCGCCTGCCCTACCAGTTTAAAAAAATTCAGATCGCCGGGAATAATCTGGAAATCAGCTTTGAACACAAATTATGTCATCCATTGCTCGCAGGCCTGATTATCAACAAAGATTATACTTTTGCCCCAGGCATGAAATCGGTAAAAAATAAAACCACCATCCGCAATGAAGGTTCAAGCGCCAAATCAATTGAGTTCTGGTCGCATAACCGCCCTGCCCTGGAACTTAAAACCGCTGAGTTTAAAATATCCGACTCGGAAACGCTGGTTCCGTCGTCGTCAAACGACTCTAACATCTATATTCCGGCGGAGAGAATTTCCGGCTGCATTACAGTTGCCGACCAGGGAACGCCCAGATTCAACATAATCTGGCCTAAAACAATGCTGGATAAATTATATTTCTGGACCGGCGGCAACAATCCCACGACGGAAGGCATTTTCCAGCCGGTAAAACTGGAACCGGGACAATCATGGTCTGCTGAAATTGAACTGGAAGTGAAATAGCACCACGACAATATGTTCTGTCATAACTGGCGTAGTCCGATGTGTAAGGTCAGTAGAATGTCCATTCCACGTAGGAAACACCGCTGAAAGGGATGGAGTTGTCCAGTTTAAGAGAAAAGATCAGTGTGCGGCCTTTGACGGTGGAATGGGGCGAAACGTTGACGGTGATGGTGTAATTACCGGATTCAGTAAACGAAAAGTTGTTTTTCAGAGTGGCGATAAGTGGTTCCGGCAAGTTTTGCAGCAACGGAATTTGCTTAGTTTTCCAGAGGTTGACGGCGTTGAGTATCTCGTCAGCTTCACTGCTGGAACAGCCGAGTTTACCGATTATAAGGGTTTTAGTGGCATTGAAAATACTGCATCCGCTACCTGGAACGCTTGGTGAAATGGGGCGCAGATTATTGGGCCGGCCATTGTCGTCAACTTTGAAAAATTTGTCGGCAGCGGGAATATAGAAGACTTCCCGGTTATACTGCATTGGACCGTTGCGAGGCAACGGTGCAAGTCCGATAGTCCGATATTCCTGAGCTTCCATACCGCCGATCCGGACTAGCGAATCTTCATCGACATAGTCCAGCAGCCGGTTTTTGAAATCGTCCAATTCGTCCTGCGCCTTTTTTTCCGCGAAAGAATATTTTTCGAGAATATTGAAATTCTTGTCCGGGGCCGTGCCGGAGATGTCAAATCCGGAGTTCATATCATTAATGCTGAAAGTGTGTTTAGCATCGTACGCTTCATAGGTATGTTCCGCGCCATCAGCCATGAAGCGAGGAACGACAACATCCGCGGCGAATACAAAATCCCGGCTTTTATAAGCTTGTTTATCATTGAGAATCAGCCAGCAGGCGCGGGCGGCGCTGCTTTCCGCCAGCAGCATGGAGCGTTCAAGTTGGCAGAGAGTGCCGGCCTTGGCGGCGCTGAGCTGCGAAAGCGTAACAATGGAGGCTGCAAGCAGCGAAACCAGCATCAGCAAGCCGAGAACGGCAACAAGCGCGACACCGCGTTCGCTGCGCCCATTGCAGCGGACGGCGTCAAGCGCTTCAGTTGCTGCGCGGAGTGCTGAAGGACTGGAGGTAGCCGTTGCCGGCGGTCCGCCTGAACCATGATTCTTTTTCGCCATTTTTCCACTCAATAGTAAGTTGTATGCCTTGCGGGATATAGTCTTTGGAATCGTCCCACTGACTCAACAGTTGGACGGAGCCGTTCATTTTGTCAAGGTCAGCATAGAGAAAACTGATGCTCGCGATCCCGCCGGCAATGACTTCTGTGCGGAGGGAGTCGCCCGGGGCCTCGTCCCAGCTCAGGATCGGCGTGGTTTGATAGGCGGCAATGAGCTTGTCGTCTTCGCGGTAGAGTTTCAAAAAGCGGATACCGGCATTTTCGCCAGGGGTAACGCGGTGCAGACAAGTCAACAGCAGATAATTCGAACCGCCGATGAAAATTAAAGTATTCTTCAGGTCGGAAGTTTTCCAGTTAAACGGTACGGCGTTTTTAAACGCGGTATCGACAATCGCGTCAATCCGCAATTTTTCCGTCAAGCGGTTATGCACAATATCCGCATGGCGCCAGGAACGGTAAATCGTAGTCAGCACCAAACCGATAGTAACAGCAATCATCGCCATGATGGCGGCGGCGGCGATAAGCTCGATCAAAGTAAAATATTTGCGACGGAAGATGCGGTTCATTATTTGCCTCCGTGCAGCAGCCGGTCAATGACGATGGAATCCACCTGTTTGCCGGTCTTGTCAATAAGGTTGATATGGAGCGCGGAAAGCTGCCACCCGACAGTATTGGATGGAACATTATCCGGGAGGTTTTCCGGCAGAGAAGTGTTGATTGTCGCCGTAAATTCCGGATAATCAAATATTGCCCTTGGCAGCATTGTGTCCGGCGGAGCCAGCAGCAGAAATTCGGCAGCCTGGGTCAACGCATGTTGACGCCGCCATTGTGATTCAGCCTTGCTCATACGCTGTTTGGCGGCGCCGATGATGCCCATAGCAGCGGCAATGCCCAGCGCCAGAATGCCGATAGCAATAGCGACTTCGACCAGGGTGAATTTGATTTTTTTGCTGTTCATTGTTTGTCTGGGTCCTGTTCGGTGATGGCAATATCACCGGTAAGTGCGGAAAACGTCATCGCCCAGGCGTGTTTTTCCATGGCAAAAATAATCTTGCCGGGACCGCAGACCTCTCTGCCGGGCGACACCCGGAACATCACGGCATCATCATCGCCGGCGGATATGCCGGAAAAGGCAATCCTGACAGACGACGGGAGCAACAGTGTATCTCCGGTTCCGCCTTGCAGAGCAAAAGTGCTCTGAGCATACCGGATAGACTGCTCCTGGCCGGTGGCAACAGCCCGAAGCTGTCCAGTCAGGAACAACTTGCGCACCTTATCCACGTTGTTCCGCAAGGTGACGCCAGACGGCAGTTTGCCGAGCCGGGGCAGCGTCAGCCCGATGACCAGCATAATAATGCTGAACACCACTGCCAGCTCAAGTAAGGTAAAATTACGCCGCATAAAAAACTGACTCCTGTCATAAAACGGAAAACCTTATTCCCAATTGCCTATGTCAGCGGCGTCGCCGCTGCCGCCGGGCTGCCCATCGCTGCCATAGGAAATAATGTCGAAATCACCATGTTGACCAGGGCAAACATAAACATAATCATGCCCCCACGGGTCTTGCGGCAGTTTCTTCAAATAAGGACCATCCCATTTCTTTTCGCCGTTAACGTTTTCAATCAGCGCCCGCAACCCGACTGACGAATCAGGCAGACGGTCCAAATCCACCCTGAAATCGAAGAGACCCTGCTCAATCAGATTGATCTGGGTCTTGGCCGTGCTGATCTTGGCTTTTTTGACGTGGCGGAAGTAAAGCGGCGTCGCAATCCCCGCCAACAGCGCCAGGATTACGATCACCACCACCACTTCAATCAGCGTGAATCGCTTAAAACGAAGTGTTTTAGTCTTGCCTTGGCGAAGCACGTCTTCACCAGCATTTTGAGTTTGGATTAATGTGTTCATAATATTAGTCCTCCTGTTAAGTTATATTTCATTCATTTCAAAAATAGCCATGAAAATGGAAATCACCACCATCAGAATGACAGAGGCAAGGAGCAGAATAACTACCGGTTCGAACAGCGCCAAAAGCCGCTTGATCCGGACTTTCAGTTTGTTTTCGTGTTCATCGGCGGCTTGAGCTAAAACTTCGCCCAGATTGCCGGATTCTTCACCGACTTTAAGCAACTGGATGGTGTCCACCGGGATGTACGAACTTTTACGCAACGCGTCGGACAGCTTGGCGCCGCTGCGGAGTTCATGGCTGACATTGGCGAAACTTTCGCCGATCAGCGGGTTTTGGATGACCTTGCGGCCAACCTCGATCGTTTCGAGCAGCGGCACATGATTTTTCAGTAAAATAGCGATAGTCCGGACAAACCGGTTCATTTCAACGGCGCGGACCAACGGTCCGATGACGGGCAGCGCCAGCATTTTTCCGGCCACCCAATATTTTCCGGCGGGGCGCTGAAAGAGTTGCGCGATACCGGCGGCCGCAAGAGCCAGCAATATCAGCCACAACCACCAGAATCCGGTAAGCAAATTGCTGACAAACATCATCATTCTGGTAGGCAGCGGCAGTTCCCTGCCCATTTCCTGAAAGACGGTGGCGAAACGCGGAATAAACACCGTAAACAACAACAGAATAACCATTCCGGTGATCGCCAGGACAATTACCGGATAAATAGAACAGGTAATCAGAAAATCCCTGGTTTCACGCCCGCTGTTCAGAAACTTCTGAAGTTCGGCGACAACTTCGGGAATGCAGCCGGTTTTTTCTCCGGCTTCCAGCAAATTGGCATAGAGTTTGGGAAAGCGCGGCCCGTGGTTGCGGACCAGTTCGGAGAAGTTTTTGCCCTCATGCAAACCGCGTCTAATATCGATGACGATCTGGCGATTTTCCTCATTCTCCATGCTTTCCGCGATAATCCGCAATGCATATTCGATGGGAATATGCGACTTCAGCAGCGGCGCCAGGCGGTCCGTAAATTCATAAACGTTAAACCGGTCACGGAACGACCGCAAGGACGGCAGGCTTTTGCCGGAAGTTTCCGTTCCGCAATATTTGACCGGAACAAAGCCTTTCGCGCGAAGCCGTGTCAGCGATTCATCACGGCTTTCCGCTTCGATAACCATGTCTTTGGTCATGCCGCTGTCAGCGGCGATCTTGTATTTATGCAGTGCCATAAGTTTACTCGTTGTCGATGGTTGCCATCAACACTTCCTCCGCGGTGGTAACTCCTGCCTTGACTTTCAGCATCCCGTATTCGTTCAGCGGCATCATGCCTTTGCTCACGGCGATGGCAGCGATATCCATGCTGGTGGCGTTGCGCAGTACCGCCGCGCGGATATCGTCGTCCACGATTAACAGTTCAAAGATGCCGGTACGGCCGCGAAATCCGGTACCGGAGCAGTTCTTGCAGCGGTTGCCGGTAAAATTGAAATTAATGCCGGAACCGCCGCATTCCGCACAAATGGTGCGGACCAGCCGTTGGGAAAGCACCCCGGCCAGTGACGACGAAACCAGAAATCCCTCCACCCCCATATCCAACAGGCGGCTGATCGCTCCCGCCGAGTCGTTGGTATGCAGCGTGCTGAACACCAGATGCCCGGTCAGCGCCGCATTGATGGCAATGGCGGCGGTCTCCCGGTCGCGTATCTCGCCGACCAGAATGATGTCAGGGTCCTGTCGCACAATATGGCGCAGCCCGCTGGCGAATGTCAGCCCGATCTCGGCGTTTGCCTGCATCTGGCTGATGCCGGGAAATTTGTATTCCACCGGGTCTTCGATGGTGATAATTTTGTGTTTGCCGTCGTTAAGTTTATCGATCACGCTGTATAACGTAGTTGTCTTGCCGCTGCCGGTTGGCCCCACCACCAGGATCATGCCATGCGGCAGTTTGATGAGCTTCTCGAATTTCTTCCGTAAATCATCCAGCATGCCGACATGAGACAATTCAAATGCCAGCGTATCCTTACGCAATATTCGCAACACGATACTCTCGCCGCAAATAGTAGGGATCGTGCTGATACGGATATCCAGTTCTTTCCCGCCAAGCAGGAAATTCGTGCGTCCGTCCTGCGGCAGCCGCCGCTCTGCGATATTCAGTCCGCCGATGAGCTTAATTCGCGAAGCCACCGCCGGATACTGCGACAGCGGACACGAAAGATAAGTGTGCAGAATGCCGTCGATCCGGAACCGCACCGCCAGTTCTGTCTCCCGCGGCTCAATGTGGATGTCGCTGGCCCGCTGCTCGACAGCACGTGAAAAAATTTCGTTGACCAGCCTGACGATCTTGGCCTCGCTGGCCAGCGATTTCAGCATTTCCTCGTTCTGGGTATCGGAAAAAGCCCCGTCCGGGCCGCCGTCATGATCTTGCGCGGCGTTCAATTTGGCGATCTGCCGCTCCAGCAGACTGCGCCGGATCAGGTAAAAACGCACTTTCTTGCCATGCAGTTTCTCGATAAAATAGCGGTGGCGGTCGGTAGAATACGGATCGCAGACCAACAACTTCAATACGTTATTTTCCTCATCCAGCCCCAGACAGCAGTTGGCCGCGAGATATTCCGATGAAAGATACGGAATTGCCACCGGTTCCGGCAGTTCCTCTTCCTCAATCGTTTCCAATTGCGTCGCCGCCAGATATGTCTCCAAAAGCTCCGCCTCGGACAGCACACCGCTTTCGCACAAACTCCAGTCATAACGCCGCCGGTCCGTTGTCTTGATTTTTTCCGGATACGATGGATCGCGCTGCGACAATCTCTCTTCAATCACGCGCCCGGCGCTTTCATTGAGTTTGACTTCTTTCATGCGGCAATCCTCCAGTTTCAAACCTACCATATCCAGGAACCGATCTCATTTGAATCGTCTCTTTCCTTCATTTCCGGCTGAATCTTCTTCAGCGCGTCAATCGACTCCCGGAAACGGCTGATCAGTTTTTCCAGCTCGGTGTCCTCTTCGATGATATTCGCGGTGATGAACACCAGCATTTCAGTCCGGATTTTAGTCCGGCTTGAACTACCCAGCAGATGACTTAGGAACGGCACGTCAATCAACATCGGCACCGAACTCAAAGTATCCTGGTATTCTTCCTTAATCATGCCGCCGATAATCACCGTTCTGCCGCTGCGCAGCGACATTGACGTTTTCAGCACCCGTTCCTGGATCGTCGGCGTATCAATGTTCGTTGCGGACGTAGTTTTCACCGCCTCGGAAACCGTCTGTTCCAATTCAATTTCCACCAGTTTGCCTTTCGTGACATGCGGCGTAATCTCCAGGATAACCCCGGTTTCAAGGTACTGGAACGAGCGATTAAGCGCCGTGTTATCCGGCGTGGATGACTGCGTATTGGTGATTTCAGAGGTGATCGTCGGCACCTTGTCCCCAACCGAAATTTTCGCATTACTGTGGCTGGTCACCAGAATCTGCGGACTGGAGATAATTTTCACCTGCGACCGGCCAGCCAGCGCCTTCAACTGCGCATTCTTGTTCTTGTCATTGCTGCTCTGAATCATATAGGCCAGCCCATCGGCCGGGGCATCTTTGCCGTTCACGCCTGCATAATTGGTCTGAATCGAGTTGATCGTGCTGCCGTTATTTTCATTGAGCGAATAAGTCATCCCGAAATTCTGTGAGTCGGACAGCGTGACTTCGGCCACCAGCACCTGCAAGAGCACCTGGTCCGGCACGGTGTCCAGACGCTTCAGCAATGCCTGCAGCATCGCATACGTTCGCGGCGTTGTTTTAATCACCAGGCGGTTGTTGACCGCATCCGCGAAAATGCTCACCGGCACCTCGAACACGCTAGCCGGTCCAACGTCCTTCTTTGATGAATTCTTACTGCTGGAACTGGCCGTCGAATTTGAAGACTGGGATGCCGTGGCTTCAGAACTGCCGCCTTTTGCGCCGCCTTTCCCGGAACCGCTTGCGGTAAGCGTCGTGCTTTCCACTTTGAATACCACCGACAGCGCTTGTACCAGTTCAGGAGCTTTGCCGTTGATTACGCGATAGATGTACACTCGTTCCTGTTCGCCGGTGTCAGTGCGGTCCAGTATCTCCACCCACTTCTTGAGTTCTTCCAGCGCCTCCGGCGTCGCGGCTGTCGCCACTATCAATTGCAGCCTGTCCATGCAGGTCAGCGTAATCGTGCCGGTATCGGTTTTCTGACCTTCCGGTTTCGGACTCTGGCCCTGGCCGCCCTCCGACCGCTGCACTGCGGTCACCGGGAAACCCAGCACCGGCAACACTTCGCTTAATTCGTTCATCACCCGCGATGCCGCGATATTGCGGCAATGCAGCACCGCCCGGCTCATCCCGGTGGTCGGCCGTTCGTCCAGAAATTTCAGCAGCTCAATCAGCTTCGGCATGTTCGACATTGCATCAACAATCAGCAGCGCATTTCGACGCGAAACTTCGACCACCGTCGCACCATTGCTCATAAACGGTTTAATCTCCTTGGCAACATCCGCCACCGGAGCCGTTTTCAGTTTGTAAAACAATACTTCAGCATTGCCCGCCGGCGCAAAACCCATTGCCAACCGTTGTTGCTGAGGCAACTTGGCAAACGGCATAATCTGCACCACACCGTTATTCATCACACAGTAGGCCCCGCACAACCGCAGGCACTGCTCGAACATCGTCCACAACTCCATCTCTGTCATCGGCATATCTAAAAACATGGTGACCGTCCCTTTCACCTCCGGGTCCGTCATATAATTGAACTTCAATGAAGAGGCAAACGCCGAAATCACGTCCGTCACTTCCACATTGTCAAAATTCAGCGCGACCTTCACCGGTTTCGCATTCACGTCCGCTTTTTTCTTCAGGATGTACTTCTCATAAAACGATGTCAGCGCTTCTTCCTTACTCATTTCCGGGTCAGTTCCAGACTCCTTAGCTGCTTTTCCCGCGTTCACTCCGTCGGGCGCCGCATTCTGCGGCGGCGACACTTCCTCGTCCGTAGGCTGATTGTCCGCCTTCGGTTTCAAATCTCCCGGAAATTTAATCTTATCCGGAGTTTTCGGCTTTTCCGCTGCTTTATCCTTCTTTTCATTCACCTTCTGACTGTTACATGAACTCAACAGCAATGCACCCCCCAGTATCACAAACCCCAGACTCCATCTAACCGAATGTTTTCGCATCTTCATTATCTGCTCCTAATATTTCGCGGAGGCCGCGACATGTTCGAATCCGGCGGCATTACCGGCATATTTCCGGGACCGGGCTGAGCGGTTGCTTTCCGGCCTTGAAACATCGCCAGTTCCTGCTCGCGCCCATCCCTCGTTAATTTTACACTCTTTTGTTCAATCTCAGACAATTTATAACCGTTTCCAAGCGTATCCCCCAACAGATAAATACGTTTATCCGCCGTTTTACCTTTGACTGGCGGGCCGCGTTGCGGCTGGTTCCGGTTTATGATCACCGCCGCCTTACAGTCCCCGATCTCCAACACCCCCAGCAACTGGTAAAGATTCTCCAGCTTCGACTCCGCGGGCATGCCGTCATTCCTGCCCTGCACTATATTCCGGCTCAAATCAAAAAAATTATTGGATAACAGCACCTGCACGTCGCAAACCGGCTCTAACGACACTTTCCCGACATCGGTGCGCCTGGACTGGGCCTGAATCCTTTTGCTTTCCCGCTTGTCTGCCGCTTTAACTTCGGACTGTTTCTCACGTCGTCCTGCAAAAAATTTCTCCAACCCATAACTTGCAGTCAATATAAATACCAGATTCAATATAATATACGCCAACTTCATTGCTTTAACACCTCCGCCAGTTCACCAGGCTCGCCGCCATCGCTGCCAAGCAACTTCAGCGTGCCGTTCGAAACCAGAACGTCTCCGGTATTAGGCCCCGCCGGACGCAAGTTGCATTGTTGCCAGTAGAACGCCGGTTTCGACGCTGACAGTTCCAACAGAAATGCTGCCGTCTGCTTCAAGTCACCTTCCAACATCACATCAGCTTCCCAACTGCAAACTCCTTTTACGATGCTTTGCTTCCGGATGTCGCTAAGCGACTTGACCACCACCCCTGCATGCTTCGCAATTTCTTCCAGTTTCTGCCGCATGAAAACATCCGCACGCCGATTATCGCCGGAAAAATAAAAATAAGCACTTTCGCCGTGCAACCGCGTCAAATCCGACTCCAGCGCACGCCGCTTTTGAGTTTCAAACTCCAGTTCCTGACGCAACTTTTTCAAAAGATGCTGCTGTTCCGCCAGCGTCTCCTCTGTCGGAAACACTTCGTCCCAGCAATCAACCCCCAACCATGCGCCAATACCTACCAGTATCAGAAAGCCGCACAATATCAAATATCCGACAGAACGCGGAATCTTCAATTTCTTCAGTTTGAGTTTTATGCGCTTAATCATTGATCGTCAGCACCAGATAAATGTAATAACTGCCATCGTGATTGCGGTTCTTCCGCAAATTCTCCACAGTGTAACGTGCCGAATCGCCAACTTGCGCCAGCGCATTCTCCGGATCCGACGCACATTTCATCGTCAGTTGCACCCGGTTCCCCTGCATATTGTAGCTGCTCATCGCAATATCCTTCGGCAATCTCGGCGCCAGATAACAAAGCAGTTGCAGCACACCGGCACGGCTTGGCAACGAGGCCAGAACTTTGCTCACTGACTTGCTTTTAGTCGCATTCTGCCGGAGAAAAGTTTTTTCCGTGTCAAGTTGATATTTAACCGCCGCAATATCCTGCTGTATGACACTGTAACGGCCATGCAGATCGCGCCACTCAGCGCCCAACCACAGTCCCAAACAAACCAACGCGGCCACGCCGCTGGCAATGGTCAGGCGTTTCAGCATTCTGCAGCGCTGCGGATACAGCGATACCGGCAACGGCAATTGGCGGCGGTCTCCGCGCTTCCGGCCATGATTGCCATTAACTGACATATATTTAGCCGCCAGCAAACCGGCAAAGCAGCGCTTCGCCAGCTCCGGCTCCATATCCGCCGGACATCCCAGCGCCATACCCGCCGCCGCTGACATCGCCGCCGGATCAGCACATGAGGATACCGGCTCCATTTGCCGCAAACCGTCATGTCCGGGTGCGGACCAATAAAAATTCGCGTCCGTTGCCGGCATATATACCGGCAACTCCGCCAATTCCGGGTCAACCGCCATAAACGGATAAATAAAACCGTCTGCCTTAATTCCGCTGTGCTCCAGTTCGCTCGTAAAACGCTCCCATTCAGCCTGTCGCACGAAAAACACCCGCACCCGATACTTCGCGGCCGTCTTATCTGCAAAATTCAGCACTCGATAACACCATAATACGCCATCTGTGCCGCCAGGCAGAAATCGCGGCAGCTCAAACTCCAGCGCGGCCGCCAGTTCCGGCAGCTTTAAATGCGGCATGTAGAGCTCAAAACATCCGGCGCCGGCCAGACTTCCAGTCACCGCGATGAAATCGCAACGACCAGCATCCAACTCCGCATAAACTTTTCCCAACGCCTCGGACAGTGGAGTTTCGTTGTTAATATCCGCAGCAGCAAAATGTTCAAAGCTCCACCGCGCAGCAACGCAACGCAGTCGTAGTCCCAGAACATGTTCCACTCCTGCCTCAATTATTCCATAACTCCGCATTCAATATATCCTTCGTTTGCCATATCAAATTTTAGCAGCATTTAAACGCAAATAAATCCATAATTTAGGATATACCGAGTTGAGCTATTTTGCAATAGCAAAACTTCCCATAAAACAGTTGTTTTTATAATCCTTAGTTTTTCTTGATATTCGGTTTAGTATACATGGCAAGTATCAGCATGTATTTTTTCTTCGAGCAACTGCATAGTTATAAAAATCCAGTATTCGCTTTGATCCGCTAAAAAATAATGGAACATAACCCGTTGAATTGAAGCTTAAAATTGATTGGCGGGAATAGAAAAAAATTGAAACCGGCAATCGACACGCATGTTAAAAAAAATGGCGTAATTGCCTGCGGGTCAGGCATATGATGTCCCGAGACACATTCAGGATGATTATGAACAACTGAATTACCACAACTGTACTATGCCGTAATCAGTAAGGCGATTACACAACCTATGACTGTTTCAGAAGTGGAATGTAGTATTTTACTCCATACGCCGGAAGTCCGGCGTATGGAGTAAGAACTGATTATCCTGGTTTAGTTGCTTATAGAATAAACCGCTTTGCGGATTTTATCTTCATATTCCCTTAGTCCGACAATCGTTCCGGACGCCCTGGATTCCTCGGCGGCAAAAACCATCAGATGCCCTTCCAGCGAATCTTTGATCGGCGTAAGCAGGATTGATTTATCGCCGGATTCGATTGCGTCAATGAAGTTGTCCATGATGGCGCGGTCGCCGCCGCTGTGAGTACCGGAGACATGGACTTTGACCGCCTCTTCGAGCAACGGTTCAAATGAATGCACCTTAATTACGCTGCTGAGTCCGTCATATTCGATTTCGCCGTTGGTCATACTGATTTTGGTCATGCGCCGTTCGGTGCCGTTATGTCCGCACATCGTGAATGAAACATGGATATCTGACTCAAATTCAATCTGTACCGTCTGATTGTCCACCACGTCGTTATCCGTCTGGAAAACGCATCTGCCGAAGCGATTTGTCTGCAACAGTTTCAGCAACTGGTCTTTATCTTTAACCACGCCCATCTGCCGCAGATATGCCAAATCAGTATCCGGCTCAAAATATAATTTCAGAACATGATAAGGACAAGTATGATAATGCTTACAGCCGTCCAGACAGAATTTCGGAGCGCCGGTCGGACAGTTTTCTTTGCGGAAATACTTGAGCGAACCGAAAGATGCGATTTTCTTCGCTTTGCTTCCGATCAAATGGGCCAGCAAGTCCATGTCGTGACACGATTTTGCCAGCAACATGGGCGTAAGACGCGACGAATTGAAAAGGCCGCGAACAAAAGAATGGGCCATATGCGAGTAGGCTAAATTCTCGCTATGCTGGATACAGACTATTTCACCATATTTTCCTGAATCAATCAAATTTTTAATCGTCCGGTAGAGCGGCGTAAGCCGCATCTGATGACAGACAATCAGAATACCGTCATAATTCTTGGTCGCATCGTACAGCCGGATCAAATCGGCGGCATTGGTACACAACGGTTTTTCCACGAGAATATGATATCCCTTTTCCATCGATTTCAGTATCGGCTGAATACGCTGGTCCTCAAGCGTGGCGATAACCACCCCGTCAATATCTCTGAGGTCCGCATTAAAAAAGTCTTCATAACCGGTAAACGTCCGTTCTGCGGGAATATTGTGATTTGCCACGAAAAGTCCGCGTTTTTCGCTGTCCGGTTCGACGACTGCGGTAAACTTCGCCCGGTGAGGCATTTCCAACGCGTATTTTCCGAAAATTCCCTGTCCCCGGTTACCGGCGCCAATCAAGGCCAGTTTGATCTGTCTGCTCATTTTTTTCCTCATAAAAATCAATGGTTATTAAATACTAAAAACATTAAGTTTGTTGTTGATCGATAAAATTGAAATCAGTTTTGAAAGTCAATTTAACCGGCGGCGTGGTCTCGCCTTTAATTATTCTGACCAGTTCACGCACCCCCGCGAAGCCAAATTGCCGGCCAGTTCCGTTCAAAGCTACCGTTATCAGTTCAGGATAAAGTAGTGTATTGACATCCGAGATTGAAGTGATTATCTTGGGCCTGGCGGTATCGGCCAAGTGATGCTTGAAAATATATTTTGCCGCTCCCGGATAAGCTTGTTCCGTCACAAATACAAAATCTGGATACGAAGAACACTTTTCCATTAGAAAAGCAAACCCGTCATAACCGTTCTCGTCCTCGGAATGGACTACAAAATCCGTTATAAACGGCTTGCCAATATGTTTTAATCCTGATTCTATTCCCGCGACCAACTGCCGGTTCGAGTGCAGAGTAGATGAGCTCAATATCGCCCCGAAAGTTTTATAATGGTATTTTTCAGCAATGGTTTCAATCAATAATTCCATACTGCCGGCTAAGTCCGACTCCACGGAATTTACTTGCGCCCCGATATCATAATTTCCGACAACAATAAATGGCAACCCGGTATTTTCTGCTTCAGCAATTAATCGGCGGTCTACCGATCCGGTGATCAAAAATCCTTCAAGTTGGTGAAAGTTGCACCATTCAGCAAGCCCCTGACTCTTGTTGAATAATGTCCAGACAAGTTCGACGCCAAGTTCTTCCGTCGCGCCGTTAACCCCGGACAGAACATTCCGGTTAAATACCGAATCAAGATTGTGGTGCTGAATTAACAGACCAATCCGATGTATACTTTCAACGCGGGGCAATGACTGATTAACAAAAGTTCCCCGCCCCACTTCCGCAACCAGCAACTTCTCGTTAACAAGGATTTCGAATGCCGACAAAACCACCTGGCGACCCACTTCGAACTTTTCCGCCAGCGCGCGAATGCTCTCCAGTCGTTGTCCCGGCAGCAAACGGCGACTGCGGATTTCCTTACGGATCAAGTCCGCAATCTGCTGTGATTTCGGCGGTGCGGTTATCAGTTTCATTATTCAAATCCCACTATATGACATATATTGCTAATATAATATGTCAATATATGTCATTATTCAAATAATATTACAAATAATTTAATAATTTATGTTCAGGACAGCGGTTCACACTTCGCGGACGCCAGTACGGATTTCGGTGATGATGTCGCTTTTTTAAGGAATTACAAGAATTGCAAGAGTTGACAGGACAAATGTAAAATTGCATTTTTTAGATTAAAACTGGTACCCGGGAGAGGAATCGAACCTCCGACCAAAAGTTTAGGAAACTTCTACTCTATCCACTGAGCTACCCGGGCAACCAGTCCATAAAATAGAGGATGTATGCGAAAAATCAAACACTCAGTTAAATTTAAACTATGAGTTTTGAGTTTTAACGCATATTTTAACGGCACTGCCAAAAGCATAAACCATCATTCAACTCATTTAAAAAAGCGCGCACAGGAGTAATACATAAAAACAAAAGCGCAATATTTTTTCCAAATCATGTTCGAGAATGAAATTGAAAAGCTGCTGAAGAGCCGTATTGTAATTATAATAAATGAGAGATTTTTATATGATAAAAAGATTAGCCGGTGCAATATTTCTTGGCGGGTTGACCGCAGTTTTGTCTTTGGCCGGCTGCGGCGAAAATAATTCTTCCGTCAAAATGAAAACTATCGGAATAAATCAGTACATGGAACATCCGCTGCTCGAACAGGCTCGGGAAGGCATGATGAGCGAACTGGCCAGGCAAGGGATAACCGAACAAAACGGCTATAAAATCGGGTCTTCACCAGAATTTGTGGGTTCATGGCCGAAAATAGCGTTTGATAGAGATACCGCAGGTTCTTCATTCAGTAAAGTGCTCAATCCGGCATAACCGGTCGCAGGCTCCCTATTATTCCGTTTGATCTCTTGACAGAA
>CAIKZE010000293.1 GCA_903831825.1 uncultured Lentisphaeria bacterium
ACCATCGCCGCGCGCATTTTTCAAGTGCCGCAATTCGTTTGATATGAAGATTTTTAACAGTGATTAATGATGGGCGATAGAACAGATATCAGAGATATGTAGCCCATTAAAAGTGATTTTATTTACGGCTCGATCCTTAGCCTTCGACGATAGACATAATTTGGAAATTCTGCTTCCCATGCTTCCCACGCCGCCATAGGCAAATTACCGGCTCATGGTGATGAGGTTTCTTCAGGTTTGATTAGGAATGTTGGTTTATTATTAGCAATGAGTTAGGGCTATTGCAGATGTTTATGTCATGTGTTAAACTAATAGCATATACAGGGGGAAATAGTAACAAAAAAAGCTTAAACTAAGGAATGCTGAACTAAAAAGGAAGGAGAAACAAAAAATGATGGAGGATCGAAAACCGGAAACGGAAACAAGAAAAATGATAGTAAAACTAAAACCGGAGTCGGAAATGGAAAGGGAGATGAAAATGGAAATGGAAACAAAAAAAGGAAGGGAAAAGGAAATGATGAATCGAAAAAGTAATTTTACACTCATTGAATTGCTGGTGGTCATAGCCATTATCGCAATTCTGGCCGGCATGTTACTGCCCGCGCTGAACCAGGCTCGCGAAAAAGGCAAAGCTTCGCTGTGCCTGAGCAACCAAAAACAACTCGGACTTGGGATTGGAATGTACAAAGATGACAACAACGGCATGTATTCGATGGCTTACTATTATCCCGATAATACTGCCGCGCCGTACATGCACTGGAGCGGTCTGATCCGCAGCTACGTCAAACAGAACAAAGCGTTTGTCTGCCCGTCCATGGCCAATGGCGGCTGGGCTCCGGCCTGCTTTACCGGCAATGTCAATGCGTATGGCGAACCGGTTTCCCCTCCGGACGGCCAGACTCCGCTCGGTGGAGTTGACTTCCAGGTTCCGCGTATCAGTTATACCGTTAACGAGTTGATCATGCCGCGCTTGAAAATATCTACCCTCACTGACCGGATGAGATGCGTCAAAGATACAGACCTGAAAGCCCCGTCCCACGAAATCCTGATGGCTGAGTTTACTAATGTCTATGACCGCCTGATGGGATCTTCCAACGGCGGCGGCGCCGCGTTGAAGTCTCATCGTCCCGCCTCCGGTGTGGGTAACGGCACTTCCTCTACGGCTTATAACAGCGAAACTGATGCTCCCAATCCGATACTGGTTGCAAACACAGTTGCCGACGCAGTCGCGGCGGCAGGGTCGCCAAGTGCCACTTCGATCCACCTCAACTATGTACAGTGGGACAGACACACTGACCGCGGCAACTACATGATGGCTGACGGACATTCTGAAGCGAAGACACTGGCTGAAACGCTTGATCCCAATCACTTCCTCTGGGGCTTGAAAGGATATTCAGCTAGCAACAGACCGAACGTAACAACCAACGGCACAACGCCTGTGCAATAATATGTGACTATAGTCTCCCTCTCGCGGCTGCATCAATCCTGATGCAGCCTTTTTTTCGTTCGCCGCCTAAAGCATTACGGCCGCGAAAATATGGGCGTCAGTATCAATTTTGCAGTTAACGACTTTGCCGATTATCTGGTTTTGCGGAACCGGCCCGAAATCCCGGCTGTCAATTGAAAGCATCCCGCCGTCGCCGAGCAAATACACAAAGCCGGGATCAACTTCAATTCTTATAATTCGCAGATAGCTGGGTTTTTCGATAAATGACCGGAGCGCCTTTTCAATCATCTGCGGACGGATAATCATATCGTCGGCGCTGTTGCTGTCGCCATGCAACTGGATTACCTGTTCGCCGGGCAGCGCGTAAACTCTTTTAACCAGAGTTTTGCCATTTACGCGAAAGGAGATTATATCTCCGCGCTGGATCGGATGATGCTTGTAGTAATCGCGGTCTATCAGCAGCAACTGTCCGTTTTGCAGCGTGGGGGTCATTGATTTACCGGTCACTATTCCCAAACGGTATGGCTGCCAATATGCGACAAGCGCAAACAAAACCAATAAAAGTATTCCAGCACGGCTTTTTGTCAGCATTTTTTTCTTAATCATGGCAACCACCTTGTATTGGCAATTACTTCGTCTAATATAGATTTTACGTTCAAGCCGAATATAAATCAAACAATCTTAATGCAATTTGAACAATTCTAATCAAAATCTAACATACATGTGAAGATTTAGCATATTTGAAATTCTTTGGATAACCGATATAATAATACTGTTTTGGAAGAGTATGCTCTATTGTCAGCTCAATTTTTTTTAGGTTTCATAATGAAAGCCAAATCGCTTAATACAAACAAGCCATTCCCTTGGCTTCGCGGCGCTCTCATCCTCATTCTGGGGATACTTGCCTATTGCTCCGTCTTCCACGCCCAATTCATTTGGGACGACGATATCCTTATCACTGACAACGCTCTCGTTCAAGCTTCCGGCGGTCTCTCAAAAATATGGTTCTCCACTCAACCCGCAGACTATTTTCCTCTCACATCCACCGTATTCCTGGCCGAATGGCATCTCTTCGGCGATTCTCCCGCCGGCTACCACGCGGTCAACCTGGCGCTGCATCTTATCGGCTCGCTCCTCCTCTGGGCCGCCCTCGTCCGACTGGGAATTCCGGGGGCCTGGCTCGCCGCCATGCTCTTTGCCGTTCACCCTGTCGCCGTCTCCTCAGTCGCCTGGGTCAGCGAACACAAAAACACGCTCTCCATCTGTTTCTATCTGCCGGCCATCCTCGCTTATCTTTCGTTCATGGACCGCTCCCCGCACCGCCGTCGCGATTATGCCCTTGCTCTTGCCGCTTTCCTCCTTGCGCTCCTAGCAAAATCCGCCGTTGTCGTCCTGCCAGTCATCCTGCTCCTGATTATCTGGTGGAAACGCCGAAAAGTCGCCGCTTCCGACATCCTCTCGCTTGCGCCTTTTTTCGCGCTCTCCCTCGTCATGGGGCTGGTCACCGTCTGGTTTCAATCCAACCGCGCCATGAAGGAGATGGATATTCCGCCAATGGAACCCTGGCTATCGAGGATCGCGGAAACCGGATGGAATGTCTGGTTCTATATTTACAAAGCGCTTATTCCGCTTAATCTGACGATGATCTACCCCAAATGGGTAATCAACCCCGCGGACCCGCTCGCCTGGCTGCCTCTTATCATCCTTTTAGCCCTGTTCGCGCTTTTGATCTGTCTTTCCGCGCGTTATCGCCTTGCCTGGAGCCGCGCCGTCCTCTTTGCGCTCGCCGCTTTTGTCATCACCCTCGGTCCCGTCCTCGGATTAATTGATATGGCATTCCGCGTCCACTCACCTGTTGCAGATCATTTCCAGTATTTCGCCCTCCCCGCCCTGACCGCCCTGTTCTCGGCAACTGTCGTCACCCTCGCCCGACACCGCCCCGTCTTGAAGCTGCCGCTCTATTTATTCGCGTCCGCTCTCGTGCTCACTTTCGCCTCACTCACCTGGACTCGCGTTCAGGTTTTTCAGGATATCCAAACCGTCTCCCGGCAGAACATCGCCGCCAATCCCGATGCCGCGCTCGCCTGGCACAACCTCGGTTATGCGCTTGAACATCACAACCCCGCCGACCTTCAAGCCGCCGCTGACGCCTACAACCGCGTACTCCAAATTCTTCCATCTTCCACCCAAGGGACGCTCGGCCTCGTGCGTGTTCTCATCCAATCCGGACAACCCGACGAAGCCCTTTCACGACTAGACAATGCCCTTGCTCTCAAACCCAACGCCCCCCTGCTCCTCAACAGCCGCGGCAATCTCCGGTTTCGACTCAACGACCCTGACGGCGCCGTCGCCGATTTTCGGGCCTCCATTCAAGCCGACCCCGACAAACCGGAACCCCACAATAATCTGGGCAATATCCTCGCATCCAAATCCCAATCGGCCGACGCCATTCTCCATTACAAACGCGCCATCGAACTCGACCCCGAATTCGCCTCCGCGCATCTTAACCTGGCCAACGCCTTTTTCCGTACCGATGATTTCAAGAATGCCGACGCCGAGTACCAGACCGCGTTGCGGCTCAATCCTCAATCCGTCGCCGCCCACTTCAATTATGCCGTATTCCTGCTCAAGCAAGGCATGCCTCAGGCGGCCAGCCAACAAGCCCAGGCAGCCTTGAGTCTTGATCCAAAATGCGCGCCGGCCAGCCAGTTGCTGGAACGGATCAAGGAAATGAGCTCCGCCGGGAACTGAAACAGCCAAGAAATGCCGAAAAAAAAATCCGCAGACTGAAACAATTCAGACTGCGGACAATGATAATCAAAAATCAGTTATTTTTTGCGCATTTGCGGGAAAAGCACGACATCGCGAATAGATTCAGCACCGGTAAGCATCATGACCAGACGGTCAATGCCGATACCCATGCCGCCGGCCGGAGGCATGCCGTGTTCAAGCGCGACCAGAAAATCCTCGTCAACCTTGTCGGAAACCAGCTCTCCCGGTTTGCGTTCGCGTTCGAACTGATCCATGAACCGTTTGCGCTGTTCAATGGGGTCATTGAGTTCGGAATAACCGGGGGCCACTTCCTGCCCGTTAATTTCAAGTTCGAAAACATCCACGAATTCGGGATTGTCGCCGCACGCTTTTGCCAGCGGTACCAGTTGTGCGGGCAGCCGGGTGACAAAAGTCGGCTGAATCAAGGTATGTTCGATCTTCTTCTCATAGACGTCATTGGTGACTTTGAAATCCGGCAAGCCGGGTTCCAGTTCAACGCCCATTGCTTTGGCGCGGGAAACCCTCTCCTCCGGAGTAATATCGAACCAGTCGGCGCCGATGCGCTCCTTAATCAAGTCAGTATAGGAGATTCTTTTCCAGGGACGTTCAAGGCTGATAACCTTGCCGTTGCCGTGGTCAATCGCCATTTTTCCGAAAACTTTCAGAGCTATCCCTGTCACCATTTCTTCGATCAGGTCCATCATGGTGCGGCAGTCGCCGTAAGCCTGATAAATTTCAATCATGGTAAATTCCGGATTATGGCGGCGGTCCATGCCTTCATTACGGAAATTGCGGTTCAGTTCGAATACTTTTTCAAAACCGCCGACCAGCAGCCGCTTCAAATAAAGCTCCGGCGCGATGCGCATGAACATCTCGCTGCTCAAGGCTTCATAATAAGTCTTGAACGGATTGGCGATTGCGCCCCCGGCGAGCGGTTGCAGCATCGGAGTTTCAACTTCAATAAAACCTTGATCTTCAAGATATCTGCGGATTTCGCGAATAATAACGAAACGCTTTTTGAACAGTTCGCGGCTTTCTTCATTCATAATCAGGTCAAGATAGCGCTGACGGTAACGCTGTTCGATATTGGTCAGTCCGTGAAATTTTTCAGGCAGCGGACGCAGCGATTTACACAGCAGGGAACAGGACTTCACCTTGATGGTCAATTCGCCCATTTTAGTGACAAACAGCAACCCGCGAATACCGAGCAGATCGCCGATGTCCAGCTTCTTAAACAGTTTGAATTCTTCTTCGCCAAGCTCTTTTTTATTGACAAACAACTGGATTTTGGCGGAACTGTCCTTGATGTCGGCAAAAATTGAACCGCCCATTACGCGCATGCCCATCAGGCGTCCGGCAATAACGGCCGGCTGATCGGCTCGATCCACCAATTCAAGCTTGAATCCTTCACGCACCGTATTAATCAGTTGACTGCCGTCAAAACGTTCGCCGAAAGGCGCAATACCGGCAGCTTTCAGTTCTTCCACTTTATTGATCCGCTGGCTGAAAACATCGTCGTGACTTATGTTCTCAACGTCCGCCGCGGCATTTTCCTGAATCTCACTCATTTGGGTCTCCGTTTCATAATACTATATGTATAAACAAGTAAATTAAAGATACAAAGGAGTTATAATTTAACATAAAATAACAAACTTGCAATAAATTCGGGCGAAAGAAATAATCGTTTTCAAATAAAAATAAAAAGGCTTAAGCGCCGGTTGACGCTTAAGCCTCGATATTTCCACGACACAGATAATTATTTTTTATCTGTCGGAATTCTCATTCCGTAGAATGAACGATGAACAAAGAACAGAGCAATCGCAAAGAAGACTCCGGAAATTATCCATTTGGTGGTTAAATCAGTCATCGTCACCGAGATTTCAACAGCCAGCAAGCCGAAGAGGGTGGTGAATTTGATAACCGGATTCATCGCCACGGAAGAAGTATCTTTGAAGGGGTCGCCGACAGTGTCGCCGACAACGCTTGCTTCATGCAGCGGAGTGTTTTTCATCTTCATGTCAACTTCAACGACTTTCTTGGCATTGTCCCAGGCGCCGCCGGCGTTAGCCATGAAGATCGCCTGATAGAGACCGAAGAAAGCGATGCCGATCAGATAGCCGATGAATAAGTGAGCATTGAAGAACGGCAGAGCCAGCGCGAAAGAGAAGATCGCGAGGAAGATATTCCACATACCCTTCTGGGCATACTGGGTACAGATCTTAACAACTTCTTTGCTGTCTTTGATTGAGGCGGTGGATGCATCAAGTTTGATATTTTCCTTGATATAGACAACCGCTCTGTAGGAACCGGTAACAACCGCCTGGGTTGACGCGCCGGTGAACCAGTAAATTACCGCGCCGCCCATCAGGAAGCCGAGAATGATTTCCGGACGCACTATGCTCAACTGGCCGATAACGCCGCCGGGGATATCTTTGTCAACAGTGTTTCCCAACATCAGAATGATACCGAAGATCATGGTCAGCGCGCCGACTACGGCGGTACCGATCAGCACCGGTTTGGCAGTAGCTTTGAAGGTATTGCCGGCTCCGTCGTTTTTCTCAAGGTTGTGCTTGGCACATTCAAAATCAGGTTCAAAACCGAAATCTTTCTTGATTTCAGCTTTAATATTCGGAATAGCTTCGATCTGACTGAGTTCATAAACCGACTGAGCATTGTCGGAAACCGGGCCGAAACTGTCAACCGCGATGGTGACAGGTCCCATGCCGAGGAAACCGAACGCAACGAGGCCGAACGCGAAAATCGGAGCGGCAAAGCTCATGGTATCCGGAAACAGCGCCATCAGGTAAGCATCATCTGAAAGATTGTAGCTGATGTACATCAGAACAATAATCAGCAAACCTTCCCAGAAAGCTGAGAAGTTACCGGCAACGAAACCGGAAAGAATATTCAGAGAAGCGCCGCCCTGTTCGGAGGAGGTTACAACTTCTTTAACATGTTTTGCGTTAGTGCTGGTGAATACTTTGGTGAATTCCGGGATCAGCGCGCCCGCCAGGGTTCCGCAACTGATAATAGTGGAGAGCACCCACCAGAGATTGCCGAAAACGACGTTGCTCGGAGGCAGCAGCAGATAGCTGGCCGCGAAAGTAACCATCACAGAAATGATTGATGTCAGCCATACCAACTGGGTCATCGGCATTTCGGCATCAAATTCTTTTTCATTTTTAAATTTGGAACTGCAAAGCTTGTCGTTGAGGAAATATGAGAACAGCGAGGTCAGAATCATCAGGATACGCATAGTGAAAATCCAGATGATGAGCTGTCCGCAGAGTTCCTGTTTGCCCAGCAGAGCCAGAGCGAGGAAAGCGACCAGCGCGACGCCGGTTACGCCGTAGGTTTCAAAACCGTCAGCGGTCGGTCCGACGCTGTCACCGGCGTTGTCACCAGTACAGTCAGCGATGACACCGGGATTCTTGGGATCGTCTTCGGGCAGTTTGAAAACAATCTTCATCAGGTCGGAACCGATATCCGCAATCTTAGTGAAGATACCGCCGCAGATTCTGAGTACGCTGGCGCCAAGGGATTCGCCGATGGCGAAACCGATAAAACAGGGGCCGACCAAATCTGTCGGGAGGAAAGAAAGAATGCAGATCATGAAGAAAAGTTCAACGCTGACCAGCAGCAAACCAACGCTCATCCCGGATTTCAGGGGAATCGCGAGAGCCTGCCAGGGAGTTCCGCGGAGCGCGGCAAAGGCTGAACGGGAATTGGCTTTGGTGTTGATTCTGATACCGAACCATGCAACACCGTATGAACCTAGAATCCCGAGCACGGAAGCCAGGAGAATCATGCAGACATTGCCAACGGAGCCATGATTCAGGTAACCGAAGTAGTAAACCATGCAAAGGCCGATCAGCGCCCAGAGAATGGCCAGGAATTTACCCTGCTGAAAAAGATAGGTTTTACAGGTTTCCCAGATTACCTGGGAGACATTGGCCATTGACTTGTGAACCGGCATCGCGTCAGTCTGTTTGTACTGGACCCATCCGAAAATCAGTCCGATTACGCACACCACAAGTCCGGCATACATCAGGTGAAGCCCTGCTACGCTGTGACCGAGGACGTTAAACGTGATCTTGCTCAAGTCCGGGATTTTGATGTCCGCTTCACTGGCGAACGTTGACGTTGCACCCAAGGCAAGTGTCAGAAACGCTGCCCCCTTTAGAATCGATTTGCTTGTACTCATCTTTTTTACCTTTGACTCCTGTCGTTATTAAGGTTGTTTATAATGAACTCAAAACTTATCATCTTCCATTTTCATAAAAATAAACGCGTTTAATATATTTGTTAGAAATGAATTTTCAACGAGTAATTTTGAAAAAAAAGCAAAAAATAACATTACTAAATTACAGCGACCGTAAAAATGCTGTTTCGCTGTTATATTATGGATTAATAAGTACGAAAGATTGTGGCGCAGACTGCTTTTATTTTATTGCGGCAACTGTTAATGCGGGATATATTTATCGCCAGTCACTTGTTACAGATAAACAAGTCAAGGAAATATAAATGCGTCTTACCGGATTAATCTTCGAGAAGCAGTGGCTGCATGCTTTACTGCTGGCAGTTCTTATTGCGGCGCTGCTGGCAGTCAGCGATGCCGACAGTATCCGCGCCGGCAGTTTTGGGGGATTATCCAGCACAGTCTGGCTTTGGCTTGCGGCAGCGACAGCAATCGCGCATCAAGTATTTGTCTGGTTTTGCTGGCGGGCTCAGCTTCATTTGTCGTTGTTGACCAAAGTTTTCGGGCACGATGGATTTACGGTGTATGCCGTCATTTTTGCGATGTTCGGTGTTCTGCGGGTGATTTTTGAACTGAGCCGCTGGCGCGGCAGCGGCTCAGTTCAACCAGCCGCTTTTATGGAATGTACCTGAATAATGTTATAATATATAAGGAATATGGGTTGATTGCGCGCTTGCCGCGCAATAACCCCTCTTGAACTGGAAGGAATATGGGTTGATTGCGCGCTTGCCGCGCAATAACCCCTCTTGAACTGGGCCGTGGGATATGGGGATTGCTTTTTCTCGAGGTCTCTTAACAGGCTGAAGCAGTGCATTTTCGACAGTTCAATCCTGGCGTAATCA
>CAIKZE010000294.1 GCA_903831825.1 uncultured Lentisphaeria bacterium
GAGAAAATTTCATACGCAACCGGACTTTCAAAATCGCTTACTCAAGAGTATGTTAACCTTATTAACGAAGAAAGGTCGGAAGCATGAATAATTCAATTTCAAGCTCAAAAAATTGCCGACCGGAAATAGACCCTTATTTATTATAAGCGCAATATGATAACTACTAATAGTTTTTTATGCGTATTGCCATGGTAATACTGAACTTGAACTGAAAATATATCCTTTGAATGGCTAAAATAATGAGATTTGGCAATGAATATGAGAGATTTTAAAACATTCTGAGTTTTTAAGCATGACTGACGGGCATGAAACACTGCGCGTCTCCAGCCGCAAAACGCGATTAATGAATAACCCGGAATTACTTGACTAACGGGATCTGTGCCCAGTCCGTCGTATAATTCGACGATAGGTGATCGCGCTTCATCGTCCAGGGCCGCTGGATGCCTTCAGCCAGATGGAATATAGTTTTCTTGCCGAACTGTTTATTGATCCTGTCAACGGCCTCATACAGTTTGTCACGCCGGGAGGATTCGGCATAACTGAAGATATCCGGCTTCCTGGTATCAAATGAAGAAAACTTACTGAGGAGACGGTCGATACGGTTGCGGCTGACGGACTTCGTCTATTTTTAAATTTAGTTTCATTCTTTGTTGTAAAAACAATGGCAATGGCTTGATTAATTTTCCGGTACAATATACATTAACTAATTGAAGGGCGATAGCTTACCTTGGACACAATGCCCGAGTTTTGCGATTGGACTCCTATGTAACGTTATGTGTGAACATTTTCGGCATATATAATTGACTGCGATTGGCGCAATGCATTGAAATGATAGCCGCAGCCGAAGAAATTAAAAAAAAGAGTAGCACGCAAGAATAAAACATGCTACCGTACAGGCGTCTGTAAAGAATAATTTCCAAAGGAGTAAATCATTTGACCACTTGCTTAAAACTCGCAACAACCAAAATCGGTGACTTATTGTTGCGTGATAAAATCACACAAGATAAAGACGGTAACACCATTACTGACATTAATTTGGTGATACCGAATTATCAGCGTCCATATAAATGGACAGCAAAAAATGCAATTCAACTTTTGGACGACATTGTTGATGCCAAAAACGAAAATAAAGAAACCTACCGAGTAGGGACACTCATTCTCCACCAAGAGGAAAAATCAACATATAGCATCGTCGACGGACAACAGCGAACTATCACCTTTTCGTTGCTACTTAAGGCTCTTTGTGATGATTCAATAAGTTTTTTAGAGCAGCCCCTCGCAAATAATCCATATAATACTCGCAATATACCCAACAACTTCCGAGCACTAGAAAGACGTGCAAATAATATCAAAGACGGCAGGGATAGAGGAGAACTGCTGGATTACATCAAAAACAACTGCGAACTTATCGTTGTCATTACAAAAAACATATCCGAAGCCTTCCAGTTCTTTGATTCGCAAAATGCTCGTGGCAAAAAACTTTACCCACATGATTTACTAAAGGCTTATCATCTTCGTGAGATGAAAGATTTGGATGTAGCAGAAACCGAGAAGGTTGTAAAAGGTTGGGAGGATTTAGACCAAAAAGAACTCTCTGCACTGTTCAGTGATTATCTCTATCGCGTGAAAGAATGGACAAAAGGCAACAAAGCTTGGGAACTTACCGAACATAATATACATAAATTCAAAGGCATCACCCGGCAGGACAACTTCCCTTACGCTCAATTCTACAAAGGGGCGTTTGCCTACGCCGATACGGTCAATCATTCTGCAATGCCGATTGTTTCAGGAATACGGAATCTTAGACCGTTTCAGCTGGACACGCCAATTGTTGCGGGCAAACCGTTTTTTGACTATGCAAAACATTACTTTGAAATTCTTCAAGATATTCAGAACAACGATAAATACGAGGGCTATTTTATTAATGATAACAAAATCGTAAAAACACTTGACCTGAGAACATACAAAAATGGTGTTGGCAACCGAATCACACGATTGCTGTTTGATACCGCTATATTACTCTATGTTGATAGATTCTGCCCCGAACGACCTGCAAAAATAGACTTGGAAATGCTAGACCAGTTTGTGGTGTTTGCCTTTGTCTGGGCCTATTCGCTTAGGGCACAGTATTACAATGTCGGTTGGCTGTCGGCACAAAACTACATTATGGGCAACGACGTTACGAACTCATTTAACATGTACAAAATCATTACCGAAGCAGATTCACCGATTTCGCTTTTAAGCGCACTTTCCGACAGGGTAAATCCATTACCGATTGGCTACATAGTGGCGAAAAAAGATAATTTGGATGAGCAGGACGAAGACGGCATTTATCAAAATTATCTCCACTATTTCAAAACAAACAAATTTGTGGAATGCGAAAATGAAAACTAAAACTCTGCCGCTCAAAGAACTGTCCATCGCCGAAATCTATAATGGCGACAAAGCAACCTATGAAGTGCCGATATACCAGAGAAACTATGCGTGGGAAAAAGATGAGATTTCCACGCTGATTCAGGATGTCTATGATGCGTACACCGCAAAAAAACAGACCTATTTTATCGGGACATTGGTGTCCTTCAATAAAGGAGACCAAGTCTATGAAGTGATTGACGGACAACAGCGGCTAACCACAATTAATCTCGTACTGGGTGCATTGAGAGTTCCCCTCCAAAACAAACTGACTTATCGGGCGCGCAAAAGATCGAACGACACCATTCAAAGCATTCCTCGTTTTGAGATTGACGAAAAAGACTATGGAATCGTAAAAGGCTTTAAATATGCCAATGACGCCATTAATGAGATAGTTCCGAAAACCAGTCAAGATGGGTTCAAAGCCTATTTTCAGGACAACATTCACCTGATTCACTACCAAGTGCCGAAAGACATAGACTTAAACCACTACTTTGAAATCATGAATTCCAGAGGCGAGCAACTGGAAAAGCACGAAATTATTAAAGCGCGCCTTATCGAAAAACTGAACAGCGCGGACAAGGCAAAGTTCAATCGCCTTTGGGAATTTTGTAGCGAGATGAATGTCTACATACAACAAAAATATCGTGAAACAGCAATTTTTGGAAGTAATCTCTGTGATTTTGAGGTTTCAAACTTTGATACTTTACCGAGGGTGGATGATAACACCAATACACTAAAAATCAGCGACCTTATCAATTACAAAGGCACAGAAAAACAGCAGGACGAAGAGGACAAAATCGATACGTTCCAGCCGATTATGGACTTTTCAAACTTCTTGCTTATTGTGTTGAAACTCACTCGTATTGAAGAGAGAGGTTTTGACCCTACGAGTTTTAACCTCGACGATAAAGAATTGATTAATGAATTTGATAAGGTGCAGGTTGATGAGGAGTTTGCAAAGAGGTTCGGCTTCAACTTGTTGAGAGCAAAATTTCTGCTGGACAACTATCTCGTGCATCATTCAAATGAAGATGACACTATTGAGAATAATCCTTGGAAGCTGCAATATTGGCAAAAAGACGGTAAAAAAGAATATCTTAAAAATCTTGCCGGCGAAAGCAATGAGCAGCATAATAAATTGGTGCAGTTACTTTCAATGTTCGAGGTATCATTTACGGCAAGGCAAAGAAAGAATTATCTCTTTTATTGCTTAATGTATCTTTTCCGTTATGACTACAGGGATATTAGCAAGTATTGCAAATTCGTATCAGAATTGGCCGATAAATACTTCAAAGATGTGTATTTGGATAAGTATAACCTTAACGAAATCAATACGCCCATACCCGGTAGATTCGATAACACTGTCCTAGATGACAATAAACTCGCCATTACGCCACATAACGAAAACTTTGATTTTACTGAAATCTATGGAGATGGCACAACAATATCAAAGGGTATTCCATTGTTCGTTTTTAATTATCTTGACTATAAGCTATGGGTGAAATATGCAAATGAGCTTCGCGGCGAAAGAACAAAAGAAGGCAGTAAAGAACGAACCGATTTTTTTGCCACGCTTGGATGTAGTGATTTTGGGCTGAAAGTATTCGAACAGTTTTATTTTTCGAGAACGCGCAGGAGTTTAGAGCATTACTACCCCCAAGCCAATGCTAATGGAGAAAATGGTGCAGCGAATGAAAAACAAATAAATTGCTTGGGTAACTACGCCATGATTGGTAGCGAAGCGAATAGTTCCGGTTCAAATTGGAGCCCGAAAGCAAAACTATTTCATTACTTAGATGCTTCTGGAAAGATTAAGCTAGTCAGTGTGGCATCAATCAAGTTTATGATTATGATGCAAAAATGCAAAGATAATCAAACCACTCGTGAAGTTGGGCAGGAGTGGAATTATGATGACATAAAAGCGCATCAAGTTAAAATGATAGAAGTATTGTTTAGTGGAAGAGAATAAAATCTAAGCAGAGATTAAAATAGTAGACATTGTGCCAACTTGCGACCAGCTACGAGAATACATGGCTAAACTGTACATAACAATTCGCTTCCTCGGACGGCTAACGCCGCCGGGGAGCTTTTCGTTATACGCTTAAATAAGGAATCATGAGCATTCAGTTGCTTACGAGAGTAAGCGTTAATGCTTCCACACGGCTAGAAAGACCGTGACTGGTTATTAATTTTAACGCTCTCTGGGTAACTCTATTGAGGCTGCTTTTTCCTTCCTTGTAGTAAAATAAACAGCAACCCAGGCCGGGAGTTTTCAGGCTCATTTTACGGTTTAGAATATTCTGAACAGAATTTAGATTTGAGAATAATTCATGACTTTGTTTAACACAAGCACGGACTGGAATGCTTAAATAACCTTTTACCTGACACTCGACTTTCTTGAGCACAAAATAATTGGTTTCTGTCAGTTTATACCTGGCTGCCAGCAGTAAGTTGGCCTTAGCGCCAGTACAGGCATCAAATGCAGCGCCGTTTTTTGGCGACATCAACCTTTTTCTTTTTTTACATTTTTGCCAGTTGTGTCGCTCATTCCAACACCTCCGTTTGAACAAGGTTGAAACACTTGGTGATGGCCATTTCAAGCATCTTCTTTTGGACGAAGAAGATCACCATTGGTATGACGATACCAAGCCAGTGTAGTCCGAGGAGACAAAGGATTGCAAGCACACAGAACTGCCATGTGGTAGTATAACTAACATCTGCCTTGACCAGCCAACCATCACTGACCGGTTTCAGTTCGATATCAACGGTCGTTTTGAGTAGGGTGCCCCAATCCCAAATCCGAACATTGGTGACATATACATATTTGTTTGGTATTTCCGGTGGATCGGCCTCTTCGACATCGCAACTCTCTGCAAGAGTTGCGAAGTGCTCTTGTAAAATGGCCAACATTTCATCTTCGGTTTTCTTGGTAGCAATTCGTTTGTTTAATTCGAAACGCATACAAATCTCCTTTAGTTTGTATATACAAAAACTTGTGCATAAATATTCTCATTAAGCTATTTGTCAATACTGTCATGTGGCGGCTCGACTGGTCCACTTTATTAGTTGAAAAGCAATAGTGATTTTTATTGTCTCGTTTTACCACCACACACCTGTACCATTTTACCCGCCCCGTGACATTATTGGTTATGTATTCAAGCATATAGTCATAAATATTTGAAGAATAGATAAAGTCCGCTCCTTCTCTAATGGTTCGCAAGCTTTCGCAAGTTCTTTCAAGCGCGTAAACAATCCATAATCATTGGTTTAGAGTAAACCTTTTAAGCTGGCATAAGATAATATGCAAGACAGACGATCCACACGATGAGATATCCTTTGTTTTGTTTCAATGCCTTTGAGCGTTGGTAGAGATACACGGGCACGAGCCAGGTCATCCCACGGAATTTATCAGTATTGAATCCTGCTTTGCGAAGTCGATGTTCATCGAAATACGCTAGTCCAATATTCAACACTGCGGCGATATACCAATAGGCATGGTTTGCTATTGCAGCATCCATTGCTGCACGATTATTATCATGCATTGTTCCAGCCACAATATATTCGAGCAGAAACCCGAGGAGTGGGGCAAATGCTAATATCCAAACTACAGTGGGATTTAGTAGTTCGCTATTAATCGGTGCAAGTATGGGATCTTTCATCTTGTTGCTAATCGGTGAAAGTTGGTTAGTATTCATAAGTGGCGGCGGCTGGTTGTCGTTCAGGTGAATCTTCAATTCCGAGTCTTCAAGTCTCATCCAATTCGGCCAGCCTTTCTTCCAGACCATATTGCCATAGGTGAGTTTACCATCCTCGATCAACTGCTTCATCGCTGAATCCGTTACCGGCCCTTTCCGTTCCCCTTTTTCTTCGTAATGCCACGCGATCACTGCTTCCTGTTCCATGTTTCACTCCGTTTGTTGTTTTTCTCAAATCATGACATCTCCAACAGCGTTAACCATAAATTGCTGCTGGAGATGATCTGGTTGTAGTTATTCTGGGCTTAAAGCACCCAATATGACACATAATCCAACCGTCACTCCAATCCAAAGCCAAAAGTGAATTCTGGGTTGCTTAAGTATGGTTAATCTCTGCCATAGATACACCGGCACTAGTAGAGCCCACCATTCAGATGGCATATTAATTCCATCTTTAGAGGCTAACTTTTTCTCCATTCGCATAACTACTATGTAAGGAATCACTGCAAAAATGCCAAGATTTACCTTCATGATTGCTCCTGCGATCAAAGTCAATACCATCACGCCCAGATAGATCCAAGAATATTTATCTTCTTTCCAATTTGCAGGAATTTTGTAATTGACATTTACGACACCAGTTCCCGATTTGACTTCTGCTTCCATTTTCAATGCTCCTTGAGGATATTTCCTCGTTTGTTGATATTACGGTAACTCCTAGTTCATAAATACACTTACTTTCGATCTACTTTCCCCCTGTTCTGTTATTTTTTGATACGCGTTTGCTTGCGCAAATGGATTATTATTGACATTTGAAATTACATCAACGGTAATGTTTTTAATGAGGCTGGCTGCATGGAGTTTTAACTGAATTAACGGCAGAGCGATACTGCAAACATACAGATTTGCAGTATGCAAAAAGGATTTATAGATATGATTTTTTATGAAATTCCGATTTTCAGCCGTCATTCGCATTCTCCGATGACAGGCACGAAAAAGGACGTAGCCTAATCGCATGTTGTAGTGGCATTGCCAAACGCCAGCTTGAAATACGAAAAGACTACGCCCAAGGTGGGCGTAACCTTTCGACATCGTATTCAGGCATCAAAATTTGGCAATTTTCTACAACAACTCTGTCAAAGTTTACGTTAAAATTAGTTTGTTTTTATTTTATTATTGTTTCGGTCAAAAATTCCTTAGTTATGTTATCGGCACCTACACACAATACAAAATAGCATCGCAGTATTTTTTTTCAATTAGAACTTTTTCACGAAATAACAGGAAACCCAGATAAGGAGATAGCCGATTCCTACCCCGATCACGGCTTTTTCAACAGTCTTCCATGACGGTTTGATCGCAGCAGCATTGTCCGCCGGTTCCGTGTGCATTTGTTCAACTCGTTTTATTATGCCTTCCGCAACCATTTTTGCATTAAATTTGTCATCCGAGGCAATGCATCGACCGGATATTTCAGTTATCTCTGCCTGAAGGCTTTTTGCAATCTTCACTGCTTCTGCATGTCGCTGTTCAACAATGACAACCATGGCCGGATCACCATCGGTTTCTGCGAATTCTTTTATCCGCAGTGTTTCCAACTCCGTAATAACTTTTTCATATACTTTGATACTCATGGCAATTCCCTTTTTGCTGGTTATTCACAAGCTGCAACGCTCAAAAGGACTATTACTTGTAGAAGTTCGGCAGTTTGACTTTTTTGACTTTGCCACCGCATTCAGGACAGACCGCGGGCAGTTCACTTTTCGTTTTTACGATATTTTCTACAGGAACGATGCCTGGCGCATACCATACAGTTCCATTGGATATCCGGAACATCTTCTGCCAGCCGCATTTATTACACTTAACGATGTAATATTCTGGTTCATTCCAATGGAATAAAAGGTTAAATGGAAAAGGAAGTTTCCGCCTGCTGACAATCAAATTAAGCATGATTTTCACTCCATTTTAAATTTAGTCTGTTTTCTTTTCTTCACAGGCTTTTACAATGCTGTTGATAATTACGAAATGGCCGATAGCCATCGATATATATGTTACCGTCAAGCCAATTCCTATAAGTGTTTTCATTTAAATCACCTCCTTTGCCGTTGCTGTTTCTATCGACTAAAAGTTGTTCCGCAGTTATCACATTTGTACTTACAAATCACATTTTTATCAATGTATTTGCCGACATAGTTTCCGATAGCGGCTCCCGTAAAGAAGCCTGCTAACGCACCAGCCAAACCGCCGACGGCGATTCCTGCGACTGTGCCGACGCCTGGAACAATGGATCCGATCCTAGCGCCAATGACTGCACCGGCACAGACACCGGAACCTCTGCCGAAGTATCCAGCAATGCTGCCTATGCCGCCGCCAACGGCAGTGCCGATTTTCTGGATAGTCGATATCAGGAACAATTTATCACTGCGCCCACATTTCGGACATACGATCTCATCCATTTTTTACCTCCAATTAAAGTAAGGATTAGAGCGAGGCAGAGAGGCGTCAGTGTTTTTCACTAACTCCACCCGCTCCATTTCCTTGTTATCGTTTTTAGCCGAACATGGCTTCGGCGATGTCCGCCTGTTCCGGATCGTCGATCCTGTCCAGTTTCGTATGTTTCCATTCGCCGCGTTCTCGGAGGCATCTGATGTCCCGCTGCCAAACGGATTCGCTGACGGAATCTACAAGGATGGAATTACCCATGAACTTTCTGATGGCTTCGCCAATTTCCCGTTTTAGCTGGACTATCCTGGCAGAAGAGACTTTCAGTAGTCTGGCGATGTCGCCGGTAGTAAAACCAAGCATCAATTTTTCCACTATC
>CAIKZE010000295.1 GCA_903831825.1 uncultured Lentisphaeria bacterium
AGCTCCTGAATTAGTATTGCTCAAAGCGTCCTGAGAAACAGAACGCCCTATACGGAGGCAAGTTGAACTGGGGCTTGAAAACTCCAGGGCGGCTACGTCTAAAAAAGTGTCAACTATCTATAGCACTTTTTGAAACATGCCGAAAATTCAATAGTTTATTTTGTTCCAGTTCCTAAGTTACGTCTGTTCGAATTTATTGAATTTTATTAAATTAAGCGGTCTGTCAGGTTTTAATTTTAAGAAAATCTGCTATTTTAAAAAGATGTCTGTGCGGAAACAAAAAAAGAAGGGTTGACTTACTGTGAAAGAAATTAAGGTTGGAATCATTGGTTTTGGGACTGTCGGAGCCGGCGTTGCCGCTAATCTGCTGAGTAACGGAGACGTCATTGCCAAACGAACAGGTGTGAAGCTGGTGCTTTCAAAAATCGCCGACATTGATATCAAAAGTGATCGCGGCGTTAAAGTGCCGAAAAAGATATTGACCACCGACGCCATGGAGCTGATTAAAGAAGTTGACGTCGTGGTCGAATTGGTCGGCGGCACCACCGTCGCCAAGGATTTTATTTTAGCCGCGCTCAAACTGGGCAAACCGGTGGTTACCGCCAACAAAGCGCTGCTGGCCAAGAAAGGCGAAGAACTGTTCGCCGCCGCCGAAAAATCCAAAGCGGACATTTATTACGAAGCCAGCGTCGCCGGCGGCATTCCGATCATCAAGGTGCTCCGCGAAGGCCTGGCCGCCAACCGGATACAGAAGATTTACGGTATTTTGAACGGTACCTGCAATTATATTCTGACCAGAATGGAACGCGAAGGCCTGGATTTTGAGCCGATTCTCAAAGACGCCCAGGCGCTCGGTTATGCCGAAGCGGAGCCGTCGCTGGATGTTGACGGTTTTGATACCGCGCACAAGGCGGCGATCCTGGCGTCGCTGGCCTACGGCGAATGGTTCGGCCTGGATCCCATTCACATTGAAGGCATCAGAAATATCTCCCTTTCCGATTTGCGGTTTGCCGATGAGCTCGGTTACCGGATCAAACTGCTTGCCATCATCAAGCAGGTCAAAGAAGACGTCCAGATTCGCGTCCATCCGACGCTTATTCCGAAAAATACCCTGCTGGCAGGGATTTCCGAAGTATTCAACGGGGTCATGGTCAACGGTGATTATGTCGGCGACGCGCTGTTTTACGGCAGAGGCGCCGGACGGAATGCCACCGCCAGCGCGGTCGTAGCCGACCTGGTGGATGTGGCGCTGAACCTGAAATTCGGTTCGCACCGCCGCATTCCCGCGTTCCGGATCGGACGGCAGTACCGCCATATCCTGCCGATGGATGAAGTTGAGACCCGATACTACATGCGTTTGCAGGTGAAAGACAAACCGGGCGTAATTGCCGCCGCAGCCAAAATCCTGGGCGACAAAGGCATCAGCATTTCCAGTTTCGTTCAGCGCGAAGGTCAGTCCGAAGACAATGTCTCCCTGCTGATTCTCACTCATCTGGCCAAGGAAAAACAGGTCAAGGAGGCGATTGCCGGAATTGAAAAATTGAAGGCGGTCTGCGACAAAGTAAAACTCTTAAGAATCGAGGATATCTAATATGCCGGGAAAACATACTGTAGAGAAAATCGGCGGAACTTCCATGAGCCGGTTCGGCGATATCATGAACAACGTGATTATCGGAGATCGGAAAGGCGCTGCGCTTTATAATCGCATATTCATCGTTTCCGCTTACGGCGGCATTACCAATCTGCTGCTCGAAGACAAGAAAACCGGCGAACCCGGCGTGTACGGCGTTTTCGCCCAGGACGGCAAAGAATGGGAAGCATCCCTGGAAAAAGTCCGGGTTAAAATGATTGAACTCAACCGTTCGTTTGAGAGCATCGGGCTTGACCAGCAAGACGCTGACGCATTCATCAATGAACGCATTGACGGCATAAAAGTCTGTCTGAAAGACTTGGCAAGGCTGCGTACTTTCGGCCATTTCACCCCGAAAGACTATCTGCCCGCCACCCGCGAGTTTCTGAGCGCCGTCGGCGAAGCCCATAGCGCTTACAACTCAGTGCAGATACTCAAAAAACACGGGGTGAACGCTGTTTTTGTGGACCTCTCCGGATGGAAGGAAAGCGAAGCCTGTTCCATTGAAGATACGATTTTGCGCAATTTCGAAGGCATTGATTTTTCCGTATCCATGCCGATTGTCACCGGCTATGCCAAATGCGCCGAAGGCATTATGAACCGTTTTGACCGCGGCTACAGCGAAATCACGTTCAGCAAGGTAGCCGTAATCACTGACGCCCGTGAAGGGATTATTCATAAAGAATTCCACCTCAGCACCGGTGATCCTAGGCTGATGGGGGCGGATAAAGTTAAAATTATCGGCAATACCAATTATGACATAGCCGACCAGCTCGCCGACATGAATATGGAGGCGATTCATCCGAAAGCCTCCAAAGAGATGGAAATGAAGAACATCCATATCCGTGTCACCAATGCGTTTGACCCCAAACATCCCGGTACTCTGATTACCAAGGATTACGTTTCGCCCGAGCCGCGGGTCGAGATGATCTGCGGACGCAAAGACATCCTTGCCATCGAAGTATTTGACCCTGAAATGGTGGGACAAAGCGGTTATGACTTCAAGCTCCTCGAAAGTTTTGCCCGCTACAAGGTCAGTTACATAGCCAAAAATACCAACGCGAACACCATTACGCATTATGTGCCGCAGAAGAGCAAAGACCTGCAGGCCTGTGTGGAAAGCATCCGGGCGCATTTCCCGGCGGCTGAAATTACCACCAGTGAAGTGGCAATCGTCTCCGTGATCGGTTCCAACATGAAGATTCCCGGGTTCCTCTATCGCGCCGCCAAGGCCCTGGCCGAAAAGAAAATCAACGTTCTGGCGTTGGACCAGTGCATGCGCCAGGTCAATATCCAGTTCATGATCGGGCGGGAACATTACGAAGAAGCCCAGAGAGCTCTTCACCGGGAGTTTGTCGAAGAACCGGCAGGCTGATTTCAATTACCGTATGCTCCAGCTTGCTTTCTGACATGTTTTGTGATATCATTATATAGTTGCAAAACAAGCATTTACGGTAACTGAATGATGGGAGATGAAGAATGGATTTAAAACGTCGCGTTAATCTGTTAGGTCTGGCTATCGCGCAATTCATTAAATTTTTACTCATCCTGGCGATTATCGGCGCGGCAGGATACGGCATCTACTTTGTCTGGACGAATTTCATCAAGCAGTCCGCCTCCACCGTGAACAGCGCCGGGGCGGCCAGAACGGAAAAGATGCTTAATCCGAAATAATCCTCAAGTATTGACAAACATTCGATCCGGCTGGATGCGGGGAATAAAAAACGGGACTGGAATGAACCAGTCCCGTTATGTTCTGCTCGCAGTGCTTATTTAACCGCGTTGCCGGATACTTCAACATCTCTGTAGAAGCAGACAAAAGTCGGCATAATCCAGAAGCTGGAAGTATTTGATTTCAGGTCAAGAGTGCTGGTTGCGCCCAGTGTCCTTGCTTTGGCCGTAACCATGTCGGTCACTGCTTTAACGCATACCGTGTCTTTACCCCATACCATTGTGCCGGGTTTTTCGATGTCGCCGCCGATAATCGGCATCGACAGGCAGTAAATACCCCAGTTGTTTCCATAAATGTGGGCGACGTTAGTGCCGGCGGCGGCAATCTTTTCACCATTCAGATCATCTGCGACCTGAACTGATGCGCATCCCTGGACAAGTGCGAGTGTAACGACTGCCGCGGCGAGAAGCATTAGCTTTTTCATGTTTCCTCTCCTTTGTTGTTGTTTTTCTGACGGAACAAACAAGGGACTTGCGTCCATGTTGCCCAATCAATTTTGAATAATGACAAATATCCTCCATACGTCTAATTTTACATTAGCAAAGCGAAAATATTTGTCAAGCGAGAAAAAATAAATAAATGCAATTTAAGATTATTTTGAGCTGAACTGCGCTGACGCGGATCAGTTTAATCCTCAACGCTGCCGATTTTCAGGGTCCCATTTATTTTTTATCTGGTGGAGATAGACGAGGTGGCGGTCCAGGTAAAATGACAGCGCCCTGACAAAGTTTTTCCCGACTACGCCGTCAACCAGCATCTGGCTGATGTCTTTTTCGCGCTTCAAGATGAACTGTGAACGGAGCATGATGCAGCGTTCCTCCGGCGACATTTCATGTATGATAATATTCAATGCATTGCCGGCCTGGGGCTGGTACATCCAGAAGTAGAGCAAGTCCAGAGCGTTGACAATCATGATTCGTTCCAGTTCCTGATTGTCGATGGATTTAACCAGGGTTTTGGGAGATTTCAGCATTTCCAGAACGTCGTCTTCCGGAAACAGCACTTCCAGTTTGGCGTAAGTGGCAAAGAGCTGCGCCAGTTTGCCCCGGTAGTCGCTGATTCGCAAACGAATGTTCTTCATGCGGTCGGCGTAGCCTTCGATGAGTCCGGCAACGCAGTCCGAGGCGGCTTTGGAGATGACAGCCGCCCACTGCTGGATAATGGCAGCCACATTGGCGACACCGCATGCCTCCAGGAGCATTGACAATCCCATACTGAACAGGATCGACAGCAGTATGGCCGGCCCCGCCCGGAAGAGATTGCCGACAACGGCGGCCTTGGGCAGGCCGCGGAATAGATTATGCCCGGAAATATAACAGCCGTTGACCAGCGCGATCACCGAATATACCGCTACAGGGTTATTCTCGGCAGTAAGGCCCATGCCCTTGTTCAACAGCAGCGTTTTCACACACAAATCAAGCAGCGGCACGGAAATGCCGGTATACATGAGCGAGTCGGCGATGCGCTGCCAACTGATAAAGTCATTCCATTTGAGCAGGTCGGAACGCCGACCGCCGCCGCCGCCAAGTACGGCCTGGATGATGTTGCGCACTCCGGTGATGCCCAGCCAGATGAATGCGCCGCCATAGGCCAGCAGCCACCAGTCGTTGGTAAAGTAAAAAGACAGGAACGCCGGGATGAAGCCAGTCAGCACCTTGATCGCGATTCTAAGGTTGGAATTCAGGCAGTTCCAGTAGTCCGCAAACGAGTATGGGTGAAAGAGTGATGCCACCTCGTGAGCCGGTTCGTCCCAGTATCCGCCGAGCGAGGCGATGTTGCTCTGCCGCCCAACTTGCGCGGCGCTGTCCTCGAACTGCCATTCGTCTTTTCTGGATTGGCCCAGCCCGAACGGGTAATTCAAGTACCGGAATAGCGAGGACAGCGCATTGAACCATTTGCAGCCGGATACATATTTAGTGTATTTAGAACAGCGGGTGACTCTGGCTTCGACCGGGATGACTTCGCGGTTGTGATCGCGCCCGCTCAATATCCGCCGCTGTTCACGCCATGGCAGAGAATCGGTGATAATCATTCCCATCCCGTGCATCCGCCGGTAGCGCCCGGTGGAATCGCTGCCGAGCCGGGTTCCCAGCGGAGTTCCGGCGTAAAATTCGATCAGGGCCGGAATGTTCCGCAAGATGAGATGCAGTTTCTCCAGCCTGGACTCCCGGTGCGGGTCGCTGGAATGCCCCACCCGTTCAATGGTCTCGCGAATTATGTGCTTAATCCTTACCACATTACCGTGATTGATGGCCTGGCGCAGAGCGTTGATGGCGGCGATATCCGGACTGTTGCCGCTTTTGAAATCCTTGAGATTGAAGATCTCCAGATGCGTGATCCTGCCCGCGCAATCATAAAGCACCTCGATCACATCTTCCAATGCCAGCCCGCTGAGATTCAGGCAGAGACGGCAGCCCGACGGCAGCGCGTACAGTTGTTCGGACAGCTCCCGTTGCGAGAGCCGCATCACCGGCGGCAGTTCTGAAATATTTTCCGGCATGGCGCCGCATATTCCGCCTGTCAGATATTGATCGTTGATGAACTCCGGTGACAGCAGGGCCGACTGTTCTTTGATTCGTGCCAGTTCCTCACGGGGGCCGTTCAGGATGTCAAAATCTTCCAGCCGTTGATGCAGCAATTGCGCATACGTGCCGGAGATGAATTCCGACAAATGCAGCATTGACGGCTGCCCGGCACCCACCGATTTCAGAAATTCATTTTCGCTAAGTTCCGGGCAGGCGACATGAAAACAGTCATTCATTTCCAGCCTGGCCGCGGAATTAAAATGCCTGAACTGCGCCATGACTTGCCGGGTTCTCCACTCGCTGGCGGCGGATGCCCCGGCAAAAAACGACTTTACTTCCGCCTTTTCAAGAAACGCCAGGAAATTTCCAGTTGACGAGAACCCGCGCGCTGTCCAGATCATATCCACAAATTTGCCGCGACCTGCTGTCGAATATTCCACCCCGATGCGGATGTCAATACCCATGATCTCCGCCGCCTGCAGCAACTCGCGCGCCGCCAGCGGCGGCACATAACTGTAATAGATCACCTGCAACTGGCGGATTCCCTTGATCCAGGCATCCATAATCAGATGCGTCGGCGTCTTGCGCCCCTTGGTGTTGGCGTCATGAACATGGTCGTCAAACGTGGTCTGGTTCCACGCCTCCGGCATTTCCAGCAGATGATAGCGCTGCAACTGGCGGCGGATGAAACGCGGCTGCCCGATAAGCGCGATGCGCAACTCATGCGCCAGCCGTAGCTGCCGCCGGGCGTCTCCTGTCGAACGGATCAGCAGTTTCATAATCTGCAGCAGCACTCGCGCCGTATTCATTCTTAGCGAACTCGGATTGCCTTCCAGCACTTCGTCGCGCAGTGATTTCAGCGCACTGATCCGGTCATCCACCGCCGCTGCTCCAGGCGCGGCCGAGTCAAGCATTTTGAGCATGGCGTAAACCAGCCGGATCTCCTTGCGCGCCGCCAGTTCCTTGATCCCGCGCGGATGCAAATACGGTTCGAATAAACGGCGCAGGTGTTTCTGCGGATGCGTGCCGCCAATAATCTCGTTCAGTGCCTCCAACAGCTCATAATCGGCCTTTTCATACAGCAAAAATGTCAAAAATGATTTCACGATCATCCTAAGTGTAACTGAAATTTGAATATGGATTCCGGCCGCTCTGGCTTTTGCCATAAAAGCAAGGCGCCAACAATGAATCAGTTGAAGCATAACAATGAATGCATTAATCAAAGTTACAAACGAATTCCCGGAAATTTTATGTCAAAATGGCCGGACAAGGAATTGTTGGAGCATAAAGGAAAAATGCGAAAATGCTCTCTGTTATGAAGAATGATCGCTAATTGTTGCAATATAAATAAGGGTCTATTTCCGGTCGGCAATTTTTTGAGCTTGAAATTGAATTATTCATGCTTCCGACCTTTCTTCGTTAATAAGGTTAACATACTCTTGAGTAAGCGATTTTGAAAGTCCGGTTGCGTATGAAATTTTCTC
>CAIKZE010000296.1 GCA_903831825.1 uncultured Lentisphaeria bacterium
GCGGCGTTCCCGGGCTTTCCTTCACTCCCTTCATGTTCTTCATGGTGAGACTGTATTTGCTTATTTTCGTGTTTTTTCGTGCTTTTCGTGGTTAAGGTGTATTTAACTGTTTCCTTTGGTTGCGGATACGCCGCGCTGTGTGTTCCGTGGTTAAATCTGTATTTGGCTGCTACCCCAGGCAAGTATTCTCTGTGTCTCTGTAGTAAAATGGTTTTATGGCTTTCCTGAAGGACACGGAATAAATCAATTAAATTATAGTTTACTCAATACTATTGCTTGATTTACTCAACGTATTGAGTAAATTATCTCAGTATATTGAGTAAAATATTGAATTGAGGCTGAAAATGTTTAAAAGAACTGTTTTTAATGATGTTTTGAAACGGATTACCGCACCGGGAAAATTCATCCAGGTACTGGCCGGGCCTCGACAGGTCGGCAAAACTACCCTGGCTAAACAGTTGATGGAGGCGGTAAACATTCCGACCCATTATGCTTCGGCGGACGAACCCGCGCTTAAAAGCAATAGCTGGCTGGAACAGCAATGGGAAACGGCGCGTTTTAAAACAAGAAATGATTCCGGAAAACCTGAGGCGTTGCTGGTGCTGGATGAAATCCAGAAACTGCCGAATTGGTCCGAAACCGTCAAGCGGCTTTGGGACGAGGATAAGTTTAATGACGTGCAACTGAAAGTGATTCTGCTCGGGTCATCGCCGTTACTGATAAAGTCCGGGCTTACCGAAAGTCTGGCCGGACGCTTTGAACTGGTCCCGGTAACTCACTGGTCATATTCCGAAATGAAAGCGGCGTTCGGCTGGGATTTTGAAAAATATGTCTATTTCGGCGGGTATCCGGGAGCGGTTACATTGATTGATGATATTGACCGCTGGATGCATTATATCAAGGAATCACTGATTGAAACCAGCATCTCCAGAGATATTCTGCTCATGACCCGCGTTGACAAACCCGCGCTGCTGCGAAGAATGTTTGAACTGGGGTGCGCCTATTCCGGACAAATCCTCTCTTATCGGAAAATGACCGGGCAATTACAGGACTCCGGCAACACCACCACGCTGGCGCATTACCTTGATCTGCTTGCCGCCGCCGGTTTTGTCGCCGGACTGCAAAAATATGCCGGACAGCAGGTGAGACGGCGAGGTTCCAGCCCCAAACTGCAAGTTCTCAATACCGCCCTGATGACCGCCCAGGCCAATATCGGTTTTGAGGAACTTATCCGGAACCGCGACTTATGGGGGAGGTGGGTGGAATCCGCCGTCGGAGCCCATCTGCTGAATCAAACCATCGGACGGGAACTGGAACTTTATTACTGGTCAAAAAGTAATCTGGAAGTTGATTTTGTCCTCGTAAAAGGCAATAAAGTCACTGCCATCGAAGTTAAAAGCGGCGCCTCGCGCGCGACGCTGCCCGGCATAGACGCTTTTGCCGGTGAATTCAAGGTCACCAGGAAGCTGCTGGTCGGCGCTCAAGGCATTCCGCTGGAGGAATTCTTGATGATCCCGGCAAGCGCTTGGCTCTGATAGATACACTTTTCTTATCCACAACACACACAAAGAGCACAAAAGGGAAACTTAATCCAGGGAGCGCCGGTCGCCTGACCGGCTTTGTCTTTTAACCACGGAAGACACTGAAGGACACGGAAGAAATCCAAGCATTATTATCCACAAAATACGCAAAATAACACAGCGCGGCGTATCCGCAACCAAAGGAAACAGTTAAATACACCTTAACCACGAAAAGCACGAAAAAACACGAAAATAAGCAAATACAGTCTCACCATGAAGAACATGAAGGGAGTGAAGGAAAGCCCGGGAACGCCGC
>CAIKZE010000297.1 GCA_903831825.1 uncultured Lentisphaeria bacterium
ATTATAAATATCTATACTTATAATATTTGAAACAAAAAAAACAAGCGCGAAGAATATATTTTTCTTGAAAAAAATCGCATGAGCAGGATTTTCAGGCTGAATCAGTGCGAAGAATTTTCTGATTCTTTGTTGCTGATGTAAATCAGCCATAAAATCCGGAAAATAGCGGCGGGAAAGAAGTAAAACTTCCTTCCCGCCGTAAAATCAATCTGACGTTATGCTTTCAGGCGTTCTTCGAGCGAGTTGAGCTGTTCAACCAGCCCCTGAGGCATTCTGCCGCCGAATTTGGCATAGTATTCGCGGATGCCGGGGATATCCTTGAGCCATTCCGCTTTATCGACCTTGAGCAGTTCGCTCAAATCTTCATCGGAAACGTTCAGGTTGCTGACATCCAGGTCGCTTTTGGCCGGCATATAGCCGATCGGGGTCTTGACGGCGTTGATTTCGCCGGACACGCGCTGGATGATCCATTTCAGGACGCGGCTGTTTTCGCCGAATCCGGGCCACAGCCATTTGCCGCTTGGGGATTTCCGGAACCAGTTGACGTAGAAAATCTTCGGCAGCCTGGACGCGTCTTTGGCTTTGGCTCCGGTATTGAGCCAGTGCGCGAAATAGTCCCCCATGTTGTAGCCGCAGAACGGCAGCATGGCGAACGGGTCGCGGCGGAGCGCGCCGATATTGCCGGCGGCGGCGGCAGTCGTTTCCGAGGCGATGATGGAGCCCAGGAAAGTGCCGTGCTGCCAGTCGAAAGCTTCATGCACCAGCGGCACCACGGAAGGGCGGCGGCCGCCGAACAGGATCGCGGAGATCGGAACGCCTTTGGGGTCTTCCCAGGCGGCGTCAATCACCGGACACTGACGGGCCGGGCTGGTGAAACGCGCATTCGGATGGGCCGCCGGGGTTTCGGAGGCCGGAGTCCACTCATTATTTTTCCAGTCAATCAGCTTTGACGGTTTTTCGTCAGTCATGCCTTCCCACCAGACGGTTTTCTTGTCGGGGGTGAGCGCGACGTTGGTGAAAATGCTGTTGCCGCGTTCGACGGTCAGCATGGCGTTCGGATTGGATTTCATCGAGGTTCCCGGCGCCACGCCGAAGAATCCCGCTTCCGGATTGATGGCGTACAGCCGTCCGTCTTCGCCGAATTTCATCCAGGCGATATCGTCGCCGACACATTCGACTTTCCAGCCGGGCAGGGTGGGAATGAGCATCGCCAGGTTGGTCTTGCCGCAGGCGGACGGGAATGCCGCCGCCACATACTTCTTTTTGCCGTTCGGCGGGGTGATGCCCAGGATGAGCATGTGCTCGGCCAGCCAGCCTTCGTCGCGGGCCATGGCGGACGCAATGCGCAGGGCGAAACATTTTTTGCCGAGCAGGGCGTTGCCGCCGTAACCGGAACCGAACGACCAGATTTCGCGGGTCTTCGGGAAATGGGATATGTATTTGGTTTCGCTGCACGGCCAGGCGGTGTCTTTCTGGCCGGGCTGGAGCGGGGCTCCGACGGAGTGCGTGCAGCGCACCCATTCGCCGTTGCCGAGCGTGTCGAGCACGGCTTTGCCCATGCGGGTCATGATGCGCATATTGATTACCACATATTCGGAATCGGAAAGCTCAACGCCGATATGCGCGATTTTTGAACCGAGCGGGCCCATGCTGAACGGGATGACATACATGGTGCGCCCCTGCATGCAGCCGTCGTAAAGCTTGTGCATGGAGACTTTCATTTCAGCGGGGTCCATCCAGTTGTTGGTCGGGCCGGCTTCTTCCTTGGTTTCGGAACAGATGTAGGTACGGTCTTCCACGCGGGCGACGTCCGCCGGCACGGAACGGGCGTAATAGCTGTTCGGCGGGGTGTCAAGTTTGGTGAAAATACCCGATTTGACCAGTTTCCCGGCCAGACAGTTGTATTCTGTTTCCGAACCGTCGCACCAGTGAATTCCGTCGGGCTTGCAGAGCGCTGCCCACTTTTCAACCCACTCGATGAGCGCGGCATTTTTAGTAGGTATCGCATTCAGATGTTTTGCCATTAAAGCCTCCGTTTCCTTTTAATACTTTTTAAATTTTATGAATAACCATGAAAAGTCTGCTCAACCGTCACGCCTTACCTCTTTGACGTTGCCGGAAAACAAGATCGAATATTGCTGATAATCCGCTTTTCTGTCGCATAAACTGTACATAAAAATCCATGCTGCAATCAGTATATTCATATAAATATATGACTCCAAATTATCTAATGCAAATATTTTTTTAATTCGAACAACGTCTTTTTTAATGATTTTTAAACATTTTGGACACATGGGAACAGCCAGAAGCCAGTAGTCAGTAGTCAGAATAAAACCAGCGACCAACTGATTCTGAACATTTCCGAGATTGACACCCCCTGCACATTCTGGACACATCCTACCCTCACTTTGGACATCGCTAACCACAGAGACACAGAGGCACAGAGAAATCCTAATCGTAAATAGTGATTGGTGATAAGTGATTAGTCAGTTACCAGCGCACTCACCATTCGTACATTTTGGACATTATGCCGCCTCATTCTGGACTGCCCGTACCTAGAGTCCCGCGACTGCGGGATCCGTGGCAACCTTTCCCGAACCCGGTTATGACGGAGCATAACCCTCCATTCTGGACACATCTTTCCCTCATTTTGGACATCTGTGTGCAAGACCGTCTTCCCTTGTTTTCACCATTCACCATTCACCATTCACCATTCACTATTCACGTTCTTTATCTCCCACTCCGAGTTTTTGGAGACCGCTTTGAGCGTGCTTGGACACTTGGACACTTGGACACTTGGACACTTGGACACTTGGACACCCTCATTCTGGACATCGTTATGTAAGACCCATAGGCCTCATCGGCCCCATGGTTTTCCATTCCGGACACACATGTCCGAGTCGTTAGAGAGCCATTGAACAAAACACTATCCCATTATTCCCATTATTCCTATTATTCTCATTATTCCCATCGACGCTTGCCGAAGACCACGCATTACCGAGCCGATAGATAGCCGTTGAACGGAACCGTCTTAACCACAGCCACAAAGCCACAGAGGAAATCCTTTTTCAACCATGAAGGACTTGAAGATAATACATGTAATCAGCGAATGAATGCGGCTGCTGCCGCGTTCGTTCACTGACTCCGGTTTTACCTTCGTGCCTCTGTGCCTCCGTGCGAGACATCCCCCATGTTTTCATGGTTCCCCATTTTCAATTATCCTTAAATTTAAATCCTGTCATAAATCCAAATCCTTGTTTTTCGCACTAAGCCACAAAGCCACAGAGGGAATCCCTTTTCACCATGAAGGACTTGAAGATAATACATGTAATCAGCGAATGAACGCGGCTGTTGCCGCGTTCGTTCACTGACTCCGATTTTACCTTCGTGCCTCTGTGCCTCCGTGCGAGACATCCCCCATGTTTTCATGGTTCCTCATTTTCAACTTTCAATTTTCAATTTTCAATTGTCCCTTTACCTATAGCAGTTTTGTCAATTGCAGACAGCGCAAAGCATTTAAATACAGGATGTTAAAAGCAAAAAATCAAGATATTTTTGTTGCCACGGAACATGCTGAAAGACACGAAAAAACAAATATGCTTCATCCCGCAGGCGCGGGAGCGTGAAGAAAATGAAGCCAAAGCCTGGGAGCGCCGGTCGCCTGACCGGCTTTATGATTTAGCAGGACTGAAATTTTTCTTACCACGGAATACGCTGAAAGGCACGGAAGATAAAGTATACACAGGAAAAAGCGGGGATTAATAACTTAAATCACGAAAACAGCATCATACACGGCGGTCATTTTCAAAGCGTTACAATTTGTAACGGGTTCATTTCCTCAGCTTTGAGAAGCGGCCTTGTGCCTGGCTCGCATTTCTTTCATCACGTCTTTATGAGGGATTGTTGCCATGCGGCCTTCATCAATCGCACGACAACGCGCTTCGGCTTCTTCCGCCCAAGCTTCCTGTATTTGCAGGTCATTGCATTTGACCAACAGAAAATCAACCAAGTCAAGTTGTTGGCTTTGGGGCAATGTCAGCACTTCGTTTTCAATTTGCGCCAGCGTCATCGGCATAATCCAGACTCCTTGTTTACCAAATAAGATTGTAGCAGTTAAACATCAACATTTCAAGTTTGGTTATAGAACGATGGCAGAGGGAAATTACATCATTAGTCGGATTCCCTTGGCATAATTATAGAAAAAATTTGGGGGTTTAAAAGCTTAAATCAATAAAACAGCCTTAAAAAATAGCATTAAGCATGGTTTCTTCTGCGCGGCCTTCACGAAACAATATCTATAAAAAGAGGTCAATCCATATGAGGATCCCTTTTTAAAAATTACTGGATTAGAAGTAAAAAAATTTGGTTTTAATAAAATTAATGATAAGATAAAGTAAACGTATAAGGGGCCGTATGCAGAAAATAATTAATTTGAACAGAATACTATTACCTATCACAACCATCCCGAGTTGGCTTTTTCTAAATTTCAGCATTTCCGTGATTTGTTTTACGGATTATGAAATTAATTATGGTTGATGCAACAAGGGAAAACGACCTTAACCTCAACAAGAAAGGAGCACGAATGGACGTTGAAAAAGAAATTTCCGACATGAAACTCGATATCAGTGAAATAAAATCTGATATCAAAAAAATCAAAGAGGCCAATTCTGGCGGTTTTTTTTCTATGGTTAAAGGTGCCGCTATGATTACGGCGATTAACAAAATCTCTAACATAGAAAAAATTGTAACTGAAATCAAAAATAAACGCTAAAAAGGAAAACTATCATGAGTTATTCAGCAATGCTCTGTTCTTCGTGTGGTTCTGGTTCCAAGAAAGATAATTGTGTTAAATGCGGACACTCGTCTGCAAACGTTATGGCAATGCTCTGTTCTTCGTGTGGTTCTGGTTCCAAGAAAGATAATTGTGTTAAATGCGGACACTCGCCTGCAAACGTTATGGCAATGCTCTGTTCTTCGTGTGGTTCTGGTTCCAAGAAAGACAAATGCATTAAGTGCGGGCGATGATTTTCATAAAAATTATGGGTTGATTACGCGCCATTGGCTGCGTAATCAATTTCTATAAAAAATCTCGATGACTTTTACTTGCCATAACGTTAGTTTATGGTAAAAAGTTCGGCTGGCAAAAAAACTAAGCGTTAAAATCATGAATTGCAAAAAAGATGATGAAAGCAAACGACTCGTAAAATTTGTGACGCAACAGCTAAAAAGCAGGGAACCAAAAAAGTTTTAAAAGAATCAGCCTCTAAGCTCAGCAAACAACAACGCTAAGGATTGGCTCCAATTTCTCAAGTATAAAGTTAAGGGTAAATATGAAAATATTGTCAAATGCCGATATCCATTTTGAATTAAAACGCCTTATTGATGAATATTCTATTTACAAATGGGCAGTTGCCTGGGCAAGCCCATCCAATGAGGATATGAATTTGCTTTTAAAACATGAAAAGCGTATAGAAAAATTGATTGTTGGCACTCATTTCTATCAGACCCATCCTAGCAGCCTGTCGGCCTGAGATTTTCCATTTTGAAAGACCTATCGGCATTCCGACGGCTGTTTAACTTCTTTTTCTTACTTTCTATCGTGCCATAACGGTATTTTTCCGCCAATCTGTCATTCATTCATGCTTTTTTG
>CAIKZE010000298.1 GCA_903831825.1 uncultured Lentisphaeria bacterium
GGGAAATGGGACTCTCGCTGAAACAGTTGGGACAGCTTGGCGCGATCGGTTCGGTGGCGGCGCTGGTAACGATGTATTTTACCGCGATCTTTGTGGACCGCTGGCAGCCGATGCGGGTGAATACCTATATCGCAGTCTTTGGTCTGGTATCATGTTCGATGGGCTGGGTCTGGCCGTTCATCAACATTCCAGGCGACTGTTATTTCTGGTTATGTTTGTCAACCATCCTGATCACCTCATTCCAGGGCGCTTTGGCCGGAGCCTGCGGATTCCCAATGTTGATGCGATTGTTCCCGCAGTCCAGGTTCGGACAATTCTGCTCGGCCAATGCGCTGGTTGGCGCGCTGTTCAGGCTGCCGGCTGGAATGGCCGCAGGCTTTTTCATCGATATTGTCCGATATTATTGCAATGGCACAGACTATGCTTACCGGTTCCTGTTTGCCTGGACATTGCCTTTCAACGCAATCGCCGCCGGAATCGCGGTTTATCTCTCAGCACTCGTTACTTTGAGGGAGAGAATGTCTTGGTGCAATCGCAAGTATAAATCCCTCCTTTTATTTGCCGACCGAGCCTGAATTCAATTTTTTCCCCATTGAACGTTGTGTCATTGCCGCCAGCCTGGTCGAGAAAAAGTTGAAATGCCTGCCTTACTTTTGGCTGAACAGTGATTGCTGGAAAAAGTTCAACGGTAATTTTTTCTCTACCGATGGTCACAAAGCCCGGCGCCCTGGTCAGCGCTCTAAGCATGACGTGGTCATTTCTGAAATTGTTGTATAGCGGCCTGAATTTTTCAAATAGCCCGAAGAAGATGTTTCTTGCTGAAATTTTCACAATGTCCATGTATTGTTTGGGCTCGGTATTGAGTTTTTGCGCACCGTTTTTAATCAGCTTGTCTTCTTTTATGCACTTTTTCTCCATCAGCTTGATTGCTTTCGCGCTTTCCTTTATTTCCTCTTTCAACGTATTTATCCGCTGCCGTTCGCCGTTTTTCATACTGGTTGCCTTGCCGCCGCCGTTTTCTTTTTTTATGAGCAGTTCCATCAAGGTTTTATTCAGAGAGTTGAGCATGATTTTTTGCGAAATATACTCATCAGACCACGCCGTTTTTTCTATCAGGCTTTCTTTAAGGGAGCCGTAGTCTTCGAAATCATACGAGGTTATCTGGTTGATGCCGAAATGTCTGATTTCATAGAGGAAATCATTTTCCTGTATCCAGCGCGAAAAGATGGCGGTGACAGTTTCCCGGGTGGTCATGTTTTTGTCGTTGACCAGAACTGACACCTCGATATCCTCTCTGTCGCCGCGGCTTGCCCGGACAATGATTCTGTCATATCCGGGGATTTTAGACGGATACCTGACACAATTGAAATCGCAGCTAACAGTGTCCTGAAAGTTATTGCGGTAACGGGTGATTTTGAAATGGCAGACGGGCAGTTTATCGCTCCAGCCGTCACGGGCATAACCTTTTTCCCAGGTGATGAGGGTGTCGCCATTGTCGTTGATCCGGCTTAAAACATCCTTGCCGTAGATGCCCCTGTCAATGACAAACACCAGCCGGCGGAGCGGGGCGGTCAGCGTTTGCGCGAACTCTGAAACCGTAACGTGAAACCGCTCCCGCAGGTCGTAGTAATTGTCGAAACTTTTAAAGAAAACCGGATTGCCCGATGAGTCATGGATAAAATCCTGATAATACACTCTTGCTATTTTTCCTATGCTGCCGCACCAGCCCTTTAACAGTTTGCGGATTCCCGTATAAGGCACGCCGTGGGGATCGTAATAAAAATAACGATGCCTGTCAGCATCGACAAACGCGGCATTGCGCCTGAACAGCAGTATCCGGTTATATTCCGTGCTGCCGGCCTTCAGTGCGCCGCGCTGATGACGCGGCGAGGTGAGAAAATCCATCCCCGCAAGTTGCGCCAGCGAGCCAAAGTCCAGCCTCATGCTCTGTTCTATATTCACGGCCCCGAGCAGAACTGACATCAGCCACTGACGGCTCAGGCGCATCAGCGGCAATCCGGCGGTAAGCGTGAAAATAACAGGCAGAAACAACATGATCCCGGCATGATGGAGAAACACCCGTTCGCCGGATTCCGGCTCCGGGCGGCAGGGAATATGGTTGCGATTCTCAACCGCAGATGAACTCAAATCCGCCGGACAATCGCAAAGACCGTCCTTTTCAGCCGCTTTCTCAACCGCCGGAACCAGTTCTGAAAGCCGCGCCTTCTCTTCGTTGAATAGCGGACGCAGGGTTTCGGCGCTGAGCCGCGTTTGAAAATGTTCGCTGAGTTCGTCGCGAATAATGCGGCTGTAGTTATACTGGTTGCCGCGATAAATCTCTTTGAACCGGCTGCGGACATACGAATTTATCTCCGCAGTCAGCTTACGCCGGTTCTCATGCCCGCCGTAAGCTGCTTCAATCTGCCGGAGTTCGCCGCTCTTCAGCGCAGTACCCCATTTCCGGATGGTCTTCAAATCCACACCGAAAGCTTCGACTAGCGCCTGACGCCGGTAACGCATGTTGTACAAACGACCCACCAGAAGTTTGAAATGAAAGGAGTTTTTCCCCTTCTCCACCTTCTCAAGCAGCGCCATCCCAAAATAAACCTCAAGCAATTCAGGATTATTTTCAGAAGAATAAATGGAAAATAACGGATTGTTCTTGTCAATTCCAAGGAACAGTTGTAAATTTGACATGATGATGCATTCCTGTTAAAAGTTGTTTGGCGATAACTTATGGAATAGCATCATCTTTCTATTTTTTCAAAAAGCAGGGATTTATATTTGCGATTATTGTTAAGCAAAGTAACGAGGGCTGTTAAATATATCGGCGATGCTTGAACCATAAGCGGCCGGTATCCAGAGAAATAAGGCAGCGGCCAGAACGCAAGAGCCTGACCGCCGCCGTTTGCAAATCTCCTGGAATTTAATCAATATGAACAATCTCTCCCCGAACCTTTGCAGAAACTGCAACTGAAATTGGTGCCCGGCTGAAAGCCGGTGCCGTTGCAGAAAGTACACCTCATGCCATTGTCGATGGTTTTTCCGTCATGCTTGTGACAGCATCCGCCGGTGACATTGACGTTGGCCCAATACATGCAAGCGGCGATAGCGAGGACTGCAAGAGCAACCATAAATAAAGACTTTTTCATCGTGAACCTCATGTTTGATAGTTTGTGTTTAAATCTCAACCCGTTACAGAATCTAATAGCTTTTATATCACCTCCTAATTTTAAGTTTTCATGTTTTTTTAAGATTTTTATATCCATGCGTCATGTTGTGGGTAAAATAAACATTATTATTTATCACCCCTCGGCCTCTTATCAGGAATTAAATTTAACTGACCAGCATGCCTACATTCGTCAACTTCATTCCGCAGGTCGTTCGATGGTTTATCAACATATATCAGCAGAGTACGGATTCCTTTCCCTCTAAGATATCGAACTGCCGGTATAAAATCATAATCGTTAGTAAGTAAGTAAACGGCATCTAGGCCATCCGTCTGCGTGACCATATCCACAGACATCATCGTGTCGCAGTTGAACTGTCCCCTTTCCCCTCTGCCTTTTTCCGGGACAAGCACTATTTTAAAACCTGACTTCCTGATGGCATCATATAAAGGAATCTGGTCATCATAAGCTTCAGGCGCATAGAAGTTGGCAATCCTGACAATCCCGCTTTTTCCCCGGATATGTTCAAAAAGTTTGTCAAAATCAAGATTCTGGCCTCCACTCATTTTTATATTTAACCAGTCTAAATAAATGGCACAACGAAAAGGGACTACTTGTTCTGTCTCATGAAATGTCATTTCGATCCTCCTTAAAAACATTGTTTGTAATAAATCTGAAATCTAACATTAATAACTAATTCGCAATCAACATGGCAATCTTACAGCAGAAATTTAAAAAAGTTAAATTTTTTCTGCGCCTGCTCACGGATTTGCTTTAAGTATGGCTTCTGCCCAGTCTTCTCCGAGTTTCGCGGCGGCTTTGGTTTGTCCGTCTCCCGGGTATATGTCATAACGGTATGCGAACAGCGCTTTGCCATGTATTCGCATGACGACGATGTTTACCCAGTACGGCCTGACTTCCATGCCGGCTTTGGCATTTAAAAGAATCAGCCATCCGGCACAGTCCTTACGGCAAAACATCCTGCCCACGTTTACCGGTTTATTGATTTCGGCGGTGACTGCCATTTTGTCATCATACAGCAAGGGCGCCTTCCGGTTAAGATCTGAATCCCCCAGACACTTGTCTACATCCGCCACAATTACCGAGAATTCAGCATCTGTAAGCGTATGTTCATCTTCAGGGAGCAGCACCATTGCAAATGCCCTCAGTTCAGGATCAGCGCCAGAATTCATCGCTTTGTTATCGAATTCAGTGACAAACCCGACTGACAAGCGGAGCCTTGGAGCGGCCAGCGACTTCAAGAAGCCGGTGGATTTACAAATCTCAAGCCCGGACGGAGCAGGGATGCTCAGCGTCGGACCGGCTAATGCTGGAAATACGGCGGCAACCGAGAGCAGCAGCACGATAGTAATGATAAAGGCATTACGCATAGCAATCTCCGCCATTATTTATTGTCGCGGTCGGCGACGTTAATTACAATCTAAAGTTCTATTTATCGCTTAACAGGCATTTCAGGCAGCTACTCTCTATCGAGTCGCAGCCTGACCATTGTAAACTAGTTCGCAAATAACACGGCAATCTTACAGATGGAATTATAAATCAGTTCATTTTACGTTCCCTCCTGAATCAAGTCTTTTTTAAGTTTTTTTATTTTTTATGTAAGAAATAAGACATATTAACGAATAAGTTAAGTAACGGAAATTATAGTGAAAGGCTTTCAACATGGCATTTACGACGCGCAAGAGTCTGCTGAGCAAGATAAAGCAGGGTGATGAAATCTCCTGGGAGGAGTTCTATGCCTCCTACCGCCCGTTGATCCTGCTGCGAGCCGGAGACTTGGGGTTGACGCAGACCGAAAAGGACGATCTGGTCCAGATCGTTATGTCGGAGTTCTTTAAAGGCAGCCGGGATTTTCAGTATGACCGCGGCAAGGGCAGGTTCCGAGACTATCTGAAATCCATTATCAATAATCAGGCGATCAGCATATTGCGGAAACGCAAAAACTTGGAAGTAGGGCTGGATGACCGGGAGTTCAGCCTGGCGAACGGGCTGGAGCAAGCCTGGAATGACGAATGGCAGGGTCATCTGCTGAATATGGCGATGGACGAATTGAAGAACTGCGTCGAGCCGGTCACCTACCAGGCGTTTGACCTTTATGCTATTCAGCGGCGGAAGAGTATCGAGGTCGCGGATTTTCTGGATATGTCCGTAAATTCCGTCTATGTCGCCAAGAACCGGTGTCTTGAACAGTTGAAAAAGATAATCGCTGATGTCAGCGAAAGCGATTAGGGAGGCAGGATATGAGACATTATACTACAGAAGATCTGGACCGGTACCGCAACGGTGACATGAATATGCTCAGCCGCATTTCCTGCGCAGGGCATTTGAAGCAGTGTGAAGTATGCCGTAATCTGCTGGAAACGCTGAAACAGGATGACATATTGCTGGAGACTGTCCGCAAGAGTATTGCCAGATTTCATGCCGCATCGAAAGAACAGGTTAAACCGAAGCTTGCCAGCCACGGCAATCATTGAACGCGGCATAAAAGCATTTTTTACAGAAATACTACTGCTTTTGGGCGGGGCCGCTTTCGGTCGGAGAGCCGTTCATAATGAGGTTGACCAGAGGGTGTTCACCTTTATAGCCCTGATAAGCTCCAACCGCTATATTGCTAACAGTGACTATCAGGCTGATTATGGAAAGGGTGATCCCCGCCGCTGCCAGCGCTTTATAGCGCCGGTTCAAACCGCTTATGCCTAAAAGCAATCCGGTTAATGCAAGCGGCAGGCCGACCGGTGGAATAAACCAGGCAAACAGTCCAATCAGCCCTAACACAAATGAAGCCTTCGCGGCCTTTCCACCTTTACGGGGCTGCTGATCAGTTACCGGGTATGCTGACTGGTTCAGGACTTGCCGGAACGCTGCGGCATCCATAAACCGGTCACCGGGATTGTCGCTGCATGCCTTCAGCAGAAAGAGGTTTACTGGTTTCAATGCTGGAGTGAACATGGCATCCGGCAACTTGGGAAATTCTTTGGCATCAAGTCCGGTCAACGCGCAGTAGATTACCTTCCCCATTGCATAGAGGTCGATATTAAAATTATCCGCAGGCGTTCCGGAGTTGCCGCTGCTGCATTCTTTCGGGACAAAGCCGGGGGTTCCACCTGAACTATGCGCGATCTGGGCAACCAGGCCGATATCGCTCAGCTTGGGGATGCCGCCGACAAAAATAATGTTGCCCGGTTTAATGTCATGATGGTTCAGCCCGCTTCTATGCAGCGATTCAAGCCCGTTGAGCAGCGGATTGATGATTTTTAAAACCGTTTCCAGCTTCATGCAGGATTTGTCCAGACGGTTGCTGAGCGTATCAGGACGGTAAGTTTTACAGTCAACATCCTGATTGTCCGCCAGTTCCATGGAATAGTAGAAATACGTTTCGTTCTCTTCCACATGATATATTTCCAGCAGATTGGGATGCGAGGATATAACATGACGATAGTTTATGAGTCCGGCAAGTTCGTCCCGCCACCGTCCGGCGTCATCCTTGGAGATAATTTTGATGGCGACGCGTTTGCCGGTAAGTTTTTCCTCCGCCATCCACACTTCGCCATAAGCGCCGGAGCCGCAGCTCTGGATCAGGCGGCAGCCGTGAAAATTGTCCGGATCAAACTTTGGACTACTATCCATACTACTGCAAACTTTCGTGTTTATGGTTACTTGTTGCCAGGTCTCCTCCGAGAACAGAACAATGGTTAAAACTATTGCAAATATCAGGAATGTCAAGGCTCGGGCAATGAATATTACGTAACACTTCCGACAAGATTGTCATCTTAATTTAAAAAAACAGGCGAGTGAGGCTGGTTATTAGAGGCATGTAACCTTAGGGAAAAAGTTCCCTAAGGTATGATAGTGGCGATGATACTTGCGTACCGTGCCCAATTAAATAGTTATTGCCGGTTCATTATTCGTACATTGTTTTTGTGATGACGGAGAATACAATGGTTTTCCGTCAAGTCCCGCCGTGCCTTTCCACACCCTGCCGTTGTAGGAGACGTGCGCAAGCTGCCTGCCATTTCTACGCTTGTCGAAGATCTCGGCAACCAGATTACCGCCGCCGAGATTCCACTCTTCGATGTACTCCCGCGTTCTCTTGGATGCCTCCGCAAAGCTGCCGACCTCCAGGATGCGCGGCTCCGATACGTCAGCGTACTGCTGTAAGTCCGGATTGCCAACACCTCTAAGTTTTAATATCATAGTGTTTCTTCCTGTATTACTGCGAAATAGTTAATACTTCACAACGGCAACCGGAGAATCCCGTCTGCGGCAAGCAGTTCGTGAACCGCCAAGATAACGCAGGCCGCAAACATTAGCAACTTAATCCTGGATAATGCCAAGCGGCGCGGTTCCTTGGCTGACTGGAACAGTGTCGGCAGATAGGCGCTGAAGAACACTCCGGTGGCGCCGACTAGCAGCAGCAGAACCGGGAACGACCACGCAGTGCCGCAGCGGGCCAGGCTCCAGATGGTCATTACCGCGCAGATCAGCAGGTAACCTCCGCTAAGCCATGCCGCCTGCCGTTCGGGCGTAAGTGCCAGTTCCTTCACCAGTTGTTCGCGAAACTTTTCCACGATGACATCGCCGAAAAAAGCCAGCAGCAGGACAATGATCGCGCCGATCAGCAACGTCGGTTGAAGCTCACCCATGAGCTGCTGTTTGCTCTGGCCGACTCTGGCTTGCACTTCCTGGATGGCGTCCGCCGCTCCTTTCTGGTAAGCCTGTCGTACCGCCTGATTGTCGTCGCAAGATGCCAATGTCAGTAACAGCAACGAAGCTGAAACTAATAAGAGTAGTGTTCTCATTATTTCCGTCTCCTAAAGAGCCACCAGCCGCCAAGGCCGATGACCACAATAACCAGCAGCCAGACTGCTATCGGCAAGCCGCTTGGGGCTATGATCGCCGGACCGGCCACTACGACTGGCCCGTGGATCGCGGACATTCCGGAGACTAAGATCGCTGCGACAGCAATGATCGCAAGTAAGATAAATGGCATGATATAATTCCTTCTTATAATGTTGATTGGATAAGGCCTGAATGCTTTTACCGCTGGTGCGGTCATAGCTTTATTTGAACTTTTTCATGAAATGCAATCATCCGTAGCCTCCATTTTTCCGGTTTCTCGAAAGCTGTAATATCCATTGCCGATAATAATGTGGTCGAGAATTTCAATCCCGATGATTTTACCGGCTTTCACCATGGCATCAGTCGTTTTGATGTCGTCGGATGACGGCTGGGTTGAGCCCGAAGGGTGGTTATGCGCCAATATGATTCTCGACGCCCCGGATAAAATTGCCTGACGAAAAACTTCGCGACTGTGCGACTGGCTGGTATCGATCAAGCCAATGCAGACGGTGTAATACGCCTTGACGCTGTTCTTGACATCAAGAACCAGCACGATAAGGTTTTCCTGCTCTTCTTCATGCAGCCTGATTGCCTTCAGGAATCTGTAGGCATTCTGCGGCATGCTGAGCTTTTCACTCTCGCGGAACTCCATCACTTTGGTGCGTTTAAGGGAATAACGGTAAATTGATTTCTTCATATCCTATTTTCACCTTAATTAAATTTAAGAAAGAGCGGGAGCGGGTAGAGAGGTGTCAGTTTTTAACCAACCCCCGCTCCGCGCCCTTGTTGTTTATACGTCTATGGCTTGTCCATCCCAGAGTATTGACGGCTGGCCGTCCAGTCCGAACAGCCTGGTCAGCTTGCGTTGGCATGTATCAGCCCGTGCCGGTGAATATTTTTTGGATACCTCGGTAAAGGCATTCAGGAAACTCCAGCGGCTGGGAGCCGCAAACTCTTCATGCCGGGGATGCTCGAACTCATTTAAGACTTCAAGAATATCGCATGAAGGAATTGCCCCCAGTTCCGCTGCCTGAACCGTGGCGATTCTGGCAACATCCGGAGTTACATCATAGAGTTTGAGATTGTCAGCCTCCAGTTCCAGCGTGAAGAACTGCTCAACGAGCGTATCCAGCGCACCGGACACTAACGACATCAGGTCAATGCCTGACGTATGACGCCGCTTGATTACAACGGTTGAACCAAAACTCAAATTATCACAACAGAAGACCGATACCCCCGCAGCTAATCCGACCGCCAGACTCATGTCATGGCTGTTGCGCAGTCCAATCGCCCGGCTCCAATCCGGATGACTTGAATTGCCCAGGCGCATTACGCCAAAAAGTTTAGCGCCGTCGCGGCCTAACCCATACTGTTCATTCGCAATCGTCCAACCGCGTGATTCCACAGCATTGGATACCATTTTGATAATCTCGTAGTGGGGAACCGGATGCCAAGATGCCGTACCGCTAGGGGTCGGCACCATGGCGATTTCTTCGCGGCCCACATACCTGGAACCGCAGTGCAATAATAGTTCTTTCATTTTTGTTTCTCCTCAAGTTAATGATTATGCAGCCATGCAAACATGCTTGACCGCGCTCTCCCGATGCCATTCCTTGCAGGCATTGGCGAACTGGCAGTCGCTGCAAATGAACGAGGTTTCCGCTGGCAGGAATACTTCTTTTTTCACGGCTCGTTCAATTGCGAGGGCAAGCAGGCTAAACCGATGAAGATCGTCCTTCGTCCGTTGCGTATAATGGTTTTCAAGACTTGGATTTTTGGTTTTGGTGACGACATCGAACCGGAAAGCTGGAATCGTGTCATGGTCTGCCTCCATTAAATAGGCAAAGGAAAACGCAGTTGCCTGAAAGTCCTTGTCGGCTTTGCTTTCTGACCAGCGCTGAGCAGATGTTTTCCAGTCCACGATAGTTGTGCCTTCGCCTTCCTTAATAACCATATCATACTCGCCAATCAAGGGCTTATTCAGGCCGGGAACGTTTACTTTGAACGCATGGGCGACGGAGACGATATTATCCCAGTCAATCCAACGCGCCAGCAATGCATCCAGCATGAATCGGGCCTGTTCAATCAGGCTATTGATGCTTTCGCCATTCTTGAATACCAGATTGGAAGAAGCGGAACATTCAACTTTGAACCATTCTGCAAAAACTTCATGCAGTTCAGGCAACGTCATCCGCTTGCCCTGCATGACATTCTTCGCGTGAGTGGTCGCGGCTGTGTGAAACGCCTTGCCAAACGGTAAGCTGGCAGAGGTTCGCTCCTGTTCCGTCTTATAAACGTATTGAAAAGCATACTTCAGCGAACACATATTGAGGTAAGTATTCAATGCGCTGTATGACCAGTGCGGCACTTCCCGCAGCTCCAGTATGGTAGCCATAAATTAACCTCCAGTTAATAGTTTAAATCGGCAGCAAGCACTTCGCGCCGGGTTGTACCCGGTTATGCAGCTTTGGCGTTGCCGTTGAGTTCGTCAATCAGCCTGGAACATTCCACTTTGGTCAGCCGCTTCAGGTCAGTGACGCCAGCCTGTTCCAGAAGTTCGCCAGGCTTCATGCCCTGAGTGCGGGCCAAGTCCAGCAAATAATTAATCTGTTTCGTGCTTGCCGGTATATTGTCCTGTTGTTTATTGCCGGAACTGCGTTTGCCCTGCGGATAACGGATATGCTGTCTGCTTTCAGAGCCGTTCGACTGGACGTTGCCGATCTCAGCTTCAACGGATTCCCTGACCAGTTCAAAGGTGTCATGGATTTTGTCTTTGAGCTGTTTATCGGTCAAGCCGTCCGGCAATTCAGCCTCAATGGACGCATGGTAGCTCTGGGAACTGAACTCTTCATCTGCCGGAACCTTCTTTGAAAATGATGCATTAAGTTTCAACATGATCTCTTCTCCTGATTTACGCCGCTTCATTAGCTGGCGGTATTTTGATGATTTTGACAATGCTCCAGCCGTTGCCAACCGGAGTACGGATAATTACGACTGACGGCATGATTGCCTCCTTAAAAATAATTGAGCCTGCCCCCGGTATTATCGGAAGCAGGCTCATGGTTATGGAACAGTACGGCTGGACGCAGCCGGTTAGAAGCCGGATACTTTCAGTTTCTCAATCGCTTCCCTTGCAACCTTCACGTTCCTTTCGCGCTGCTTGAAGCTGGTCTGCTGGTCGCGGATTTTACGGACTAAGTTGGAAGCCTGCTCGTTAATCGTGCGAATGGAACCGCGCAGTTCTTCAACTGATTGCAGCAGTTCATCGTAACTGTCTGACTGGGTTGGTGCGGGAACGACCTTGAAGCCGTTGTTCGGAGCTTCCGGAATAACCGGTGCTTTTGCGGTTTCGGTTGTAGTGGTACTTGCGGCGGCGGTGTTGTTTTTCTGATTCATGGTTTCATTCTCCATTTTGTTGGTTTCTGGTTCATTGGTTTGGGGATTGGGTTCGTTATTCGGAATCGTAGCTGCATTCTTTATCGGCATGAAGACGAACTTGCCAAGACCGCCGGTTGCAACTACCGGGCAGGGAATTTTCGGATTATACGCAAAAATATGGTGTCCCAGCGATAATGCCCTTATCAGCAACTTGCGGTTGACAAAAATTCCATCTTCCGGCAGTTGTCCTGTAACTCCGGATAAAGCGCATTCCGCTTTCTGCTCCGGATTACAATCAGCAAGAGCCTCCAGTCTGTCTTCATTGGTCTTGAGTTGAAGCATGTACAGTGAATCCGTATTCGTCAGTTGCTTTAACGCCCCGGCAAACTGTTCTACTTTGGATTCGTCCAAGGCCATGCTGAACGACAGGCTTTCATCTTGAGGCACAATATGCCGCCAATTTGGATACGTTCCGGAAATGCATCTTGAAATCCAAGTCCAGTCCGATACTTCAATAGTCGCCCAGGTATGAACACCATTCTGTGAAGTGCCGAATTTTGAAGGCATTGTCAGAAACTCCGCGGTAAACAGACAGTCTGGAATCCGCAGTATGCAGCTATCATTTACCGGCAAATCATAAGGCACACAGCAAAGCTCTTTCCCATCGGTAGCCACAATTCCATCCTTGCTTAACAGGATGCCCTTGAGTGCGGTTCTGGGGTCTGACGACGAAATGGACGGAACAACTTGGCTTAATGCCTGGATGAAATCAGCTTGCATAGAGAACAACGTTTCCGGACAAGGCGGCATTATCGGAAAGTCTTTTGCTTCCAGCGCAGGAAACTCCTGTTTTGAGGTTTGACTGTCGGCAAATTCTGTGATGATTACGCCGCCTGGGGTAAGCGGCTCTATCTGGAGCAATGCCCGTTTGTTGCCCTTTATGAAATTCCTTATCTCATTAATAGGCAGTAGCGCGTCCAAGCCTTCCGGAGCATCGGATACTTTGATCCGGCAGGTGAAGAACTCATCCAGATTGGTTACTGTCAGCGAGACGGTTTGCCGGTCAATGGTTTGCAGTTTGGCACACTTCAATAACGGAAGCGTGGAGTTTCTGACCGGAGCGACTCTCGACAATACGATCAGTGTCCGGGCAAGTTCAGTTTTGTTGATTAAAAGCATGGTTCAATTCCTCCTGTTTGTTTTTGTTTTGTCAGACGACATCTTTTAAGGATTCATTACAAATCCCGGTTATCTTCTCTAGTTTTGAATTCAGTTTGGCATTGTCCATTTCAGTAGCATCTGCGGCAATGGCTTGTATCTGGACTAACGCCAGGTAGAATCGGTTCCTTTCTTTGACTTCTCCATTGATTTGTTTTTTATCGCCAATGGTTGCATCCATGATGAAAGTCCTTTACCGCTGAATGCTTAATTTCTGCTGGTCAACGATGTTTTGCAGCCATTGGTCAGCGAATTCAGTCAGTTCATGTTGCAGTTTCAGGTTTATCTGCGGCGCGGCGGCTTCCCTGTCACGGATGACTTCCTGGTCTACTCCGACATAATCGTTCCGGAAACTTAAAGGATAGAATTTGCTTTCCTTTAAGCCGAAGGTCATATCCGGATCGGCCATCAAGTCGCCGTTCTGCTTCCCATAATGCGATACGGAATAGACTTCTTCAAAACCGGAATGAGTGAATACCCGTTCGACGATTACCGGCATGAAAGTACCAGAAGTGTTATCCAGTTTGAGATAACCTTTTGACATTAATGAAAGCAGATGCTGGAAGACTTTGGTCGAATGTTCGTTGATGCTGTGCATGATGTTGGTCCTTTTTTTTGCGAGTTAAATAGAAAAGCTCTTGGAAGGCACGAATACACCCGTCAGATGCTTTGCTTCATGGGTATTATGCCGAAATTAGAAAAACTGTTAAATTTATATCAAGAACGTTTTCCCTTGTATTGTTGCCGAAGATAAGAAATATCTGAAGCGAAGGTAGATGTTCATTCCCACGCTCCAGTTCATTGTTGCTTTGTGTCAGCCGAACATGGCTTCGGTGATGTTCGCCTGTTCCGGATTGTCGATCCGGTACAGTTTCGTATGTTTCCATTCGTTTCGTTCCCGGAGACACCGGATGTCGCGCTGCCAGACGGACTCGCTGACGGAATCTACGAGTATGGTATCACCCATGAACTTCCGGATGGCCTGTCCGATTTCCCGTTTTAACTGGACGATCCTCGCGGAAGTTACAGCCAGCCGTCTGGCAATGTCGCCGGTTCCGCCGCCGACCATCAGTTCTTCGACAATCGTGCGCTTCCTTGCGTCAAGGGTTACCATGAAGGCATCCCAGCCAATCTGCCGTAAAACTTTTGCCGCGATGTCTTCCGTCCTGGCTGCGATCATATCGCCGACAGTGAAGTCTTCATCCTCCCCGCCGACCGGAGCCTGCATTGAACAGACGGAGCCTTCATTATCCATCTGATAGCCGGGATTCATTACGTCAGTGCGGTTATGCCCGTATGAACGTCTGCCACATTTGGTTCGCTGGATGCTATAGTACGCGATGCTGCTGGGAATCGGTTCTTTACCGGACTGCTCCATGGCGTCGAGCATTGCCGCCGCCGTGGCTGTGGTGTCCTGGATCAGCTCCTGGTAGTCTTCGGAGCCGATCGGTTTAGCCTTTCTGTGAACGGTGTTCCGGATAATGGGGTAGATCTGCATTTCGAGAATCAACGCTGCTGCTGGACTCATATTACACCTCTCGTTGTAATAGGCGGCCAGACGGGCAGAATGCACCCGCAGCGGCCGCCAATGTTGTTGGAGGCCGGGTGCGGCCGATAAGCACAGGGTAGAAGCTAAATTCTCTACCATGTATTATGCCCGGAAAATGAGTCTTTTTAAGCAGGTGATGGGAAAAGAGGTGCCAGTATTAATGCTTTCAATAGTTACGAAGCAGTGAGATAACCGATTACGAAGAATATAATACATCTTTGCGATGGATATATTGAGCTTAGATATGCATAATAAAATGTTTCAAAAATGTTTCAATTTTTGTATTATTAGCCTGCGTTTGCAGTCCGTAGCAGGGGATAGCATAAACATTGTTTTGAGATAAAAACTGGAGCCAATGAACGGAATCGAACCGTTGACCTGCTCATTACGAGTGAGCTGCTCTACCGACTGAGCTACATTGGCATTTAATAATATAAAAATGCAGTCCTATTAATTTAACTGATTATTGGAAAATTCAAGTTTTAAACTCTCTATTTTCAATTAAAAAACCGTAATCTTTTAAGCTTTATTTTCCTGATAAACGGAATTAATGATTTCAATGCATCTTACACTGTCATCCGCGGTGCAGGTAATCTTGGCTTTGCCTTCTATGGCGCTGACAAAGTGGGCGATTTCTTCAGCAAATCCATTACTGGGTTTGACCAATTCCGAAGTCCATTCTGTTTCGCCGGCTTTTCTGGTGTTAATGTTTTCCGGCTTGGCATAATCATACCGGACCATGCCCTTGTCACCCATGACGGTGATTTCGGCGGTGCCGGCGCCGGCTACCCAGGTTGCAATCAACGAGCCGATTGCGCCGCTTGCCGCCTTGAGCGTGATGATGCTCGCATCTTCGACATCGGTGCCGGCAAAATTTTTATTCATCAATCCGTGCTGCTCCGATGCTTCGCCGATCAGAAAACGGAAGAGGTCAACGGAATGGCTGCTGGTGTCAAGCATACAACCGCCGCCGGTAATGGCTTTTTTGCTGAACCATTTATCTTTCATATAAAATGCCGGACCGCAGAAAATATTCTGAAAGAATACGACATTGCCGATTTCGCCGGACTGGATGATTGCCTTTAGTTTTACAATTGCCGGAAGAAAACGGTGCCGGAACGCAATCATAAACAACGCTTTGGATTTCGCGGCGGCATTCGCAATATTCTGCGCGGCCTCCAATATATGCGTCTGCGGCTTTTCCATCAGGACGTGAATACCATGCTGCAATGCCTGAATTGCGGGTTCTTCATGCGCGACCGGCGTAATGCAAATGCTGACCATATCCACCAGCCCGGACTTTAGCAGACTGTCCGCATCCTTGAATATTTTTGCGCCGGTGATCTCCGCCATTTTAACTGCCGCCTCGTGAGAGACGTCTGTAACGGCGGTAACTTGGATGTTGTTGCTTTTGTAGCCGTCCACGTGGGCGTTGGCGATTCCGCCGCAACCGATGATGCCTGCTCTTAAGCTCATTTTAATCTCCTGGGTTTTTAGCTTATATTTCTATTTAAAACGTTTTTTTAATTAACTCGTCATTTCTATGACTGTTTTCTGTATTTTGCCTTTCCTTCATCAGTTGGATATTCCTTGTTGGATATTGGATATTCGTCTTTTTATCCATTCCAGTGAATACCCTCATTTTGTTGCAGGCGGCGCGGTGCTTCCTCTCACCACCAGTTCGGGCTCCATGAACTTGCTCATCACTTTTTTGCCGTCGATGAGTTCAAGCAGCATCTGCATCGCCGCCTGCCCGATTCCTTCTTTAGGCTGCGCGACCGTGGTAAACTGAAATTCCTGAATATTTGAAAACCACATGTCATCGAAACCAGTAATGGAAATATCGTCAGGTATGCGCAGCCCGAGACCTTCTATTACATGCTTGACTCTAATTGCCTGCGCATCAGAGCAGGCCGTTATTCCGGTGATTGAAGGATTAGCTTTCAGGATGACGGCTAATTCTTTTCCTTCCATAAACAGCGCCGGCTCAGGCAGATTATGCCGGCGGATGACGTCCAGATTTCCCGCCAGCCGGTCTTTATTTCCACTGCAACATGCCAGATGCCGGTGTCCGAGGCTGATAAGATGGCCGGCGGCAAGTTGTCCGCCCTTGAAATTATCGGTAATCACAAACGGATGCCTGCCGCTGTCCCGGGTCGAACAGAACACCATCGGTACTTTGCGCCGTTCGACCTTTTCAAATTGTTCGGCATGTGTGCTGTAGTTGGAGGAAATAATGATGCCGTCCACATTTCGCTCGATAAATATTTTCAGTTGAGCATCTACTTTTCCCGAAGCATAAGTAATTCCGGTCAGCAGACCGTAATTCGCAGCCGCGGCGGTTTCGCCGATTCCCTGCATGATCAGATCAAAAAACGAACCGGTGGCGGAACCGGCAAGATATCCCGCCAGGCGACTTTTCCTCGATTGCAGTCCGCGCCCGAAATTGTTCGGCACGTAATCCAGTTCATCGGCCAGCGCTTTGATTTTCGCGCTGGTTTCTTCGGCAACCCGGCTGTCGCCGTTAAGCGCCAGGCTGATCGTCGCCGGAGAAACGTTCAACTGCCGCGCCAGTTCTTTGATGGTCACACTCATTGCAATAATCTCTTTAAAACGTTTTAATACATTACCGCCAATTCGGTTGTCTGTCAATTGCTTCCGGTGAAATAACTACTCAATATGTCTGGAACCGCAGGGCTGCCCATGGATATTTTCAGGAATCCCGTCTGAAATCAAGATTTCTTTTTTCTGAAAAGACTGTAGATTTCTAATACAACAATACAGCAGACGGAGTTTAATGAAGATCCATAAAGAATTTGAATGGATGAAGAAATTTCTTGACGGGCCGGAATGGTTTTACGTTCCTGCCCTGGAAAGGACATCCAAACCTTACCGTTCTCCGACGGTGGCGCTTTCAGCCTGGTTTCTGGGGTGGCTGTTTCGTCTGCTGACAGTTCCCGGCAGAATAATCATTCCATCAGCTTTTATGATCCTGATGTACAGTTCCATTTCGGTTGATTCTCCGGTCCGCACCCTGGCGATTACGCTGTTTATGATTTTTCTGGTTGATTTTCTAACCGGCTGGCTGTTCCGTCCTAAATTCAGGATTTGCAGAAAACTGCCGGAACGGGTACGCGCGGGGGCCAGCGTAAAAGTCAATTATGAGATCACCAATCTGCGGCGGCTTTCCGCCTGGGACGTCCGGCTTGATCCTTTTGCGTTGAAGCCCGGCCTGAAATGGGCGGAACATGCCGCGGCCGGTGTCGTTCCCGCCGGACAAACCATTGCCGCAGACGGCACCATTGACGCCCGGCGGCGCGGCAAATATGCCATTTACTCCCCGCTTGCCGATTCCGCGTTTCCGCTGGGCATCTTCAAGTGGAACTGCCGCAATAAAAAAGCCTCATCCGCCCTGATGGTGTATCCGTCATACCAGACATTAAATGACTTTCGCCTGCCGGTCGGCATGAAATATCAGCGGGAAGGTGTTTCACGGGTCTCAAAAGTCGGAGAATCAACGGATTTCTTCGGTTGCCGCGAATTTCGCGAGGGCGATGATCCCCGGCATATTTACTGGCCGGGCAGCGCCCGCAGCGCGGGAGAACTGATTGTCAAGGAATTTCAGGAAGAGTACCTTACCCGCATCGCCCTGATCGTGGACACTTATGTGCCTAAAGTTAAAAGCTTCAGGCTGATCAAAAAACACAATGTTCTTTCGGAGGAACTCGAAGGCGCAATATCGCTGACCGCCGCGCTGACGGATTTTTTGACAAAAGGCGAGTATGTGGTGGATGTTTTCGCCGCGGGAACCCAGGTTTATCATTTTCAGGCCGGCCGGCATCTGGCCTGCCTGGAAGGAATCCTCGACGTGCTGGCTTGTCTGGAGCCGAATAATGAACACCCGATTTCCAGGCTGTCGCCCGATGTGCTGGAAGAGGTTTCCGGCATCGGCAGCGCGGTCATAATGCTGCTCGGCTGGGACAAGGAACGCGAAACGCTGGTCCGGAAGCTGCGCGAGTCCGGTGTCGCATTGCGGATTATTGTGATCGGCAAAGGCATCCAAGCCGGCGAACTGCCGGCGGACGCTACCTTTGTCAGCGCCGCCGACATCAGTGAAGGGAGGGTTAAAAATTTATGAACGAGCCCGACAGAAAATCATTTTTAACCGTAGCGCTGTCCGCCGGAATCATCTTTCCGGCAACGGTCTTTTTTGCTTTCACCGCTGATTTGCCGCATGTGCTGCTGTTGGTTGCAATCGGGATGATTTTCTCAATGCTGACGAGAAAACCCGTAAAAATGACTGACCGGTCAATCATTTATTTTTCTGTTCTGACGGTTGTTCTGACAGTGCTGCCGGATTATATGTTTCCAATGAATGGCGACCGCTTCGGTTTCATCGGCGTTTTCTTCCACCCGCAAATTTTTGTCCCGATTGCACTTTACGCCGCGGTATTTCTGACATTTTTCAAGTCCGGCCCTTACGTGCCGGGCGGCGCTGCGGCGGCGGCGCTGTTCACACTGATGTTTGCGGGTGATGTGTACAACCTGAAAGTTCCGAATGAGCGGCTGCCGACGCTCACCCCGATGATTAAACATTTCCATGTCGCGTTTATTATTGTGATCGCCGTCACTCTCTTTTTAATTCTGTTGAGTTTCAGAATTTCCGAATCGCGGAAAATCAGCCGTAAACAACAAAGCTACCGCTGGCGCAAGAGACTTATAATGTGTTTTATTTTTGTGCTGCTGCCGCTTTGCATTGCAGGCGCGTGGAAACTTTATAAAATAAATGAAGACAGCATCCGGCGTCTGGAGAATTTTTTAATGCGCCTGAGTGTCAGGCGCATGATGCAGCCTGTAAAACATACGGTTTTTGACCGGGAAGTGGACTTGAACCGGACTTTCAACGAGGATATTATCAAAAACCAGGAAATCATCGTGCTGCGCGTGGTCTCGAAACCGGCGCCGGGCTATCTTCGCGGCCATGCGTATGTAAATTACCGCAATGGCCGCTGGCTGGAGTCCGGCGATCAGAATGTCCAACAGCTTAAAAACAAGTCATATCCCGGCATGCTCGCGTTTAAAACCTTTTTCCTTGAGACGGACAAGCGAGAGAATTTTGCTTTTGAAGTTCAACCGGCAAAGGATTTTACCAGCAAAACGCTGCTGACGCCGGCGAACGTGCGCCAGTTTGACATTATCGCCAACCGCATTACTTGCAGCCGCGACGGGGTGTTTGAACCGCAGGATTGGGAAAAAGACGGCGGTTACACGGCATTTACGCCTAAACCCGCAATTGAATCGGCCTGGCAGGAGCCTGCCGGTCCGGCCTCCTCTCCTGAATATCTAGACCTGCCGCCGAATATTGCGCCGCAGTTAGACGAGATAGCCGGGAATATTCCTGAATTCAAGCATCTGAAACGGCCTGCCGGAGATGCGGCAATCATCTCGGCGCTGTTAAAGTTTTTTTCCTCCCAATTCACCTACAAACTGGCCGCGCAGGATGCCGGCAATTCCGATCCGGTCATTCATTTTCTCACTAAAACCAAAGCCGGACATTGTGAACTTTTCGCCTCCGGGATGGCTTTGCTGCTGCGGGAGAAAGGCATTCCCTCGCGCTATGTCACCGGATTTATCTGCGAAGAGCGCCATCCTTCCGGCAAATATTATATTTCCCGCCTGGGCAGCGCCCATGCCTGGCTGGAAGCCTATGACCGCGATCTCAAAAAGTGGGTCATGCTGGAGCCGACGCCGCCTTCCGGCATCCCCAACTTCAAGCATGAGATGGGTTCGTGGGAAGCCGCCGGCGACCGCTTCCAGCAATTCTCCCAGCAGTTGCTGTCCGATTTGCGGCGCGGTTATTTCGCAAAAATAATCACCGATGCCGGAGCCGGGATTTACGATTTATTTGCCGCAATCTTTTTCCATCCCGTGCGCGGACCCATTGGTCTGCTGTTGTTCATTTTCGCATTGATTATATATCTGCGCCACCGGAGGTCCCGCTTCAAAAAACATAAAAGCATTGCTGAACTCCACAAAAATGTGGTAGAATTAAGCAAGGAATATGCCAGAATCGCAAATATGCTCAGAAAAAGATATAATCTGGAAATACAGGAAAGCACAACCGTTTCAGAGTTCGCAAAAATGATCACTGATTTAAATATTCCACCTGACGAAGCGCAACGGATAACCGACGTGCTGCGGGAATATCAGCAATTGCGTTTCCGGGAATTGCCGCCCTCCGATAAAGAACTGCAACAGACGAAGAACCGCTTGTCTCAAACGTCGAACGGATGAACAAAGGAGTTGTGTAAGAAATAAACTTGACAAGAATCGCGAAATATCCCGAAGTGATTTTGTGAATTGCCGGTAAATCAATCTAAACCCTAATTTTAACGCAAAGGCGCAAAATCGCGAAAGAAAAAAACTTTTTAAAATTTGGCACAGCCAAACTTTAAAAGATTCTCTTCTCTGCGTCTCTGCGTCTTTGCGTCTTTGCGCCTTTGCGTTAAATTCTTAATCCGGGAGAATCGCGAAGAGGTAAAGGTTATTTTTTTACGACTCCGGAGCTATTTCAAAGAAAGATCACCGGTGATTTTCATGCCTGAAACGTCATGCGCGACTTTCAAGTTTTTACCGGGAAACACTTCAGGAAGCCGCTTGTTCAGAATCTCTTCGGCAACCGCGTCTGCCTCATGCTTAATATTCTCCGGAACCTCATCAAAAGTTACCCAGCGGATTTCCACGGCATAGCCCTCGCCGTAATTGGACCCGAAACCGGCGGTATATGCCGACTGAACCTCAAAAAGACCGTCATATTGCGGATTGGCGGCGCTGCCGGACGGGGGTCTGACCGGTTTACGGGGAAAAATAGCGCCGAACTTTTTTTCAAGTTCCGCGTCTATTTCATCGAGAACTACATTCAGCTTTTTTTCCCAAATTTCAAGTTCAGTCGGCATATTTTTTGTCCTGAAAATTACTGTTCTTCTCTAACCTGAAATTATTCATAAAAAATGGGTGAAAGGCGAAAATATGCTCAAAAAGAAAGTTTTTGGCGAGGCCGCAGTCGCAGCCACGCTACGGCGAGGACATCGACAAGAGCTTTACTTTGAGCAGATTGCAGCATTTCGCCATTCGTTTATGAATTATTCAGGCTAATAACATTACCGCCGGACTGATAATTTTTCCAGGTTCAACCGGCAATGGCGCCGGAAATTCATTTAACCCTGGATGATTTTGATTCAATTTATAATGCTTGACTTTTCAGTTTCCGGCAGTAGTTTCTCCCACCTAGTTTTTAATCGCACGGGGAGGTTTTTCATGAATGTTCAGGAATTTTTGAATAAACAGGGCGCGCCGCCGAATTTGACGAAAGCAGGCAGTTTGAAAGCCGGCTGTTTCGCCGCAATATTGGCGTTAATCATTTTGCTGGTTGTCGCATTGCCGCTATGGTACTGGTATTGGTGGCGGATTGAACCGGAAAACGGCGAACTGGCGGTGCTGATCCGAAAGACCGGCGATCCGTTGCCGTCAACAGAAATGCTGGCAAGCCGCCCCGGCCAGAAAGGCATTCAGCTTGAAGTGCTGCCGGAAGGCCGTTATTTCCGCAATCCTTATGTCTGGAGTTGGGGAATCCATAAGATGACCGACATTCCGGCAGGCAAACTCGGGGTGAAAGTAAGACTCTACGGTAAAAATCTGCCCGCCGGCGCAATTCTGGCGCAGAACGACTGCAAAGGGATCGAACCGGACATCCTGGCTCCCGGCAAATACCGGATCAACCCTTATGCGTATGAAGTGCTCGTGTTCGACGCCATCAATATTCGTCCCGGCCATGTCGGCGTAAAGACCAGTCTGGCCGGCAAGGACATTCTGAACGGCAATATGCCGGAGTCCGATCGCAATGCCTATCTGGTCGGCAATGAAAGCAAAGGCGTCTGCGCCGAAGTCATGTCTCCCGGCACCTACTATCTGAACCCGTATCTATGGACTGTGGTCGAAGTCAACCTCCAGAGCCAGCGGTTTGAAATGGGCGGCGGCCCCGAAGTGATCGAATTCCTTACCTCGGACGGTTTTGCGGTCCGGGTCGAAGGCACCATTGAATTTAATGTCCGCCGGGAAATGGCGGCGATGCTGGCGCATAAGGTCGGCAACATGGAAGATATCATCAAAAAACTGATTCTGCCGCGGGCCCGCGGTTTTATCCGTATCGAAGGCAGCAAAAAAACCGCGGTGGAATTTATCGTCGGCGAAACCAGGCAGCAGTTCCAGAATGATCTGGAAAAACATTTGAAGCAAACCTGCGACGGGTTCGGAGTTTCCATCAACTCCGTCCTGATCAGGAATATTATTCCGCCGAACGATGTGGCAAAGATTATTCGCGACCGGGAACTCGCCGCCCAGGAAACCAAGAAGTTCGAACAGCAGATCGTGCAGGCAAAATCCCGCGCGGAATTGGTGCGCCAGGAAATGCTCGCTTTGCAGAACGGCAAGAAAGTGGAGGCGGAAACCGCCAGCCTCCGCGCCGGCATCGGCGCCCGGCAGGAACAGGAAGTCAAGAAAATCGCGGCAGTCCGGGAGTTGGAAGTTGCGAAGATTGACAAGGACACCGCGGAAGCCCAGGCCCGCGCCAAAATATTGTCCGCCGAGGCGGAACGGGATGTTATCCGGCTTCATAATGAAGCGGAAGCCGGAGTGTTGAAAGTTAAAGTGAACGCTTTCGGCGACGGCATGGAATGGGCCAGATATAATCTTTACCAGCGGCTGGCTCCGCAAATAAAAAGCATCATAACCACGGATACGTCAGCCCGTTCATGGCTGCCGACCGGCGGCGCCGCGCCGGAAGCCGCGGACAACAGTAAAAAGAAGGAGGCTGGACGATGAAAACAAGTGCAATTTCAGGCATCCTCGGATGTGTCGTAATAATCCTTTTCTCATATTTTATCTGGACATGGGGGTTCTGCCGTTTCTATGTCGGCGCCGACCAGATGGCGATTGTCACCTCCAAGGACGGCCAGGACCTGCCGTCCGGACAGATATTGGCCGACCCCGGACAGAAGGGCATTTTGCGTGAACCGCTGGGCGAAGGCCGCCATTTTCTCAATCCTGTTGCTCATGACTGGAAAATCGTGCCGGTGGTGACTATCCCGGCGGGAAAAGTCGGCATTGTTACGGCCAAGGACGGCAAAAGCCTGCCGCCGGGAGAATTTCTCGCGGAAGAGGACCAGAAAGGCATCTGGAAAAATGTGCTTGGACCCGGCAAATACCGGTTGAACCCGGAAGGATACGACGTTACCTTGACGGATGCGATCAATATTCCCATCGGCTATGTCGGCGTGGTCACTTCCCTGTCCGGGAAAAAAGTTTCCGAGGGACAGTTCGCCGGTCCCGGCGAAAAAGGGGTTCGCAAGGATATCCTGCAACCCGGCCTTTACTACATCAATCCCAACGCTTACAAGATTGATGTGCTGGAAATCGGCTTGAGCCAGGTGTCCCTGACCGGCCGTGAAGGCAGTCAGGTATTGACTAAAAACAAAGCCGAAGTCCAGAATGCCGCGATGGATCAACTTGCTTCAAATGTCCTGGCCAAACAGCTTGAGCGGCGGAAAGAATATATGGGATTGCGCAGCGAACAGGCTCCGGCGGCGGCCGACAAGAAAGCGCAGGCCGGCAACATGCCCCAAACGCAAGTTCCGCAAAGCGTCAGCTCATTCGGCTTGCAGCAGTTCGTCGAGTTTCCCTCGCGCGACGGGTTCGAGATACATCTGGACATGTCGGTGGAATTCGAGCTTGAGCCGGATAAAATCGCCGAAATCCTGTTAAAATACGGTGATCTGCCTGCGGTAGTTGACAAGATTATCATGCCGCAAATCCAGTCCGTCTCGCGGCTGAAAGGCTCTTCCTACCGCGCTCAGGACTTCATTGTCGGCGAAGGCCGCGAAAAATTCCAGAACGAACTGCGGGACACCCTGATTGCGATCTTGGAGAAAAAAGACATAAAGATTCACAATTCGCTGATCCGCCATGTGGATGTGCCCGACCAGATATTGCAGCCGATACAGCAGTCCAGCCTGGCGGCAGAGCAGAATTTGACGAACATTGCATTGCAGACCACCGCCCGGAAACAGGCCGAACTGAATACCGAAGAATCATTGATTGAACAGCGCCGCCAGCAGGTGTTGCAGGAAACTGAAAAAATCGTTGCCGAAATCAAGGCGCAACAGGAAAAAACCGTTGCCGAAACCCAGGCCGGAACTAATCTGCTGGTCGCCAGGACGGCTCAGGAAACCGCCGGCGTCCGCGCCGCCGTCACCCGCATTGCCGGACAGGCTGACGCCCAGGTAATCGCGATGGTTGAAGGCGAAAAAAGCAACGGCTTCAAGCTCCAGCTCGGCGCTATCGGCAATCCCGCCGCTTACAGTCTGCTGATGTTCGGCAAAGAGTTGAACCCGAAGCTGAATATCCAGATCATTCATGCCGGCGAAGGCACGTTATGGACTGATCTTAAGCAACCGGGGCTGAATACGCTGGGCAGCGTCAAATCCCTCGTTCCGGAAGCCGGGAAGTAACAAAAATGCCGGGTTCCTGTATTTGACGGAATTTTTCGTCTAAAAACGGTTTTTTCCTGAAACTCCGGGTTGAAATCTATTCATCACAAGCTATTCGTATTAGCTATAATAGCGTCTGCTGAGAATAAGAAATGTTGCTTAAGGAGTGATGGCTCCATGTCAGTAAAATTTTTTCTGCCGTTTTTGCTGTCAGTTTTGCTGTTTTCTCCGTTGCGGATTTATGCCGCCGACAGCAATAATGACGGCATCACTGACGCGAATAAAATTGCCAACGGTTATAATCCGAATCTTTTCACGCGGCTGGTGTATGTGGACGGCAGCCGCCAGGATGACAGCGGAAACGGCCTGACTTTACCCACCGCCAAAAAAACATTGGAGGCGGCGATTGCAATCTCCAGGATTGCGGACCAGGAGAACGTAATCCTGGTGGCGGCGGGAACCTATGCCGGGGCATCCAATAAAAATCTCTCCTTCGGCGGCTGCAACATCAAACTCCGTTCACTCAGCGGGGCGGCGAATACGATCATCGATTTGGAAAACAACGGACGCTTCCTCTATTTGCATAATGGCGAAACTCCGGACTCCCTGCTGGACGGTTTTACCGTGCGTAACGGTTCAGCCGTTGACGGCGGCGCGGTGTATGCGGGCTCCAATTCCGGGCTGAAAATCAAGGACTGCGTGTTTGAAAACAACGAAGGAACGTCTTACAGCGGCGCGGTATCGGTTGACGCCGGAATTGCCGAAATCACCAATTGCCGTTTCATCAACAACTTTTCCCCGCGGGGGGGCGGCCTTGCGCTGCGCAACAGTCCGGGCAGCATTATCCGGGACTGTGAGTTCAGCAGGAACAAGACCATGGACAAAGGCGGGGCGATTGTAATTTACGATTGCAACGGCACGGTGGAGATTACCCGGTGCAAATTTATGTATAATCAAAGTTCCGATTGCGCGGGCGCAATATATGCCCGCAATTCCCGGAGCAATATGTTAGCCTTGACCAACTGCCTGTTTTTGGACAACAAAGCCGACTCATACTGTGATTTTTATGCAACGCTCAAAACTCTGACCATTCTTAAAAATGTGACTTTTGCCGGAGCTAAATACTCCATGAACTACAGTTGTTGCCTGGGGCCCGATACTTCTTCGACGCTGCAGAACTGTATTATCCAGGGCGGAATATTGAATCGGGGTACGGTTGTCGCCAATAACAACTGCTCCCGGAATGACCTCAGTTCTTACGGCGGCAACAATATTACACTTGATCCCCAGCTCACGCTGGGCGGTTACCCGAAAGCGACCTCGCCCTGTATTGACGCCGGACTTGCCGAAGGGGCTCCGGCTGAAGATTTGGACGGCACCGGACGCCCGGTCAGCAGCGGCGTGGACATCGGCTGCTATGAATTTAAAGACAGCGATCGCGACGGCATTCCGGACGTCTGGGAAATCGCCAACGGACTCAACCCGAAGAACCCCAACGACGCCAATTTCACCCATTCCGGCAATGACCTCACCAACCTTCAGAAGTTCCATTACGGATGCAATCCAGCCGTGGCGGACACGGTTGGCGACGGCATCAGCGACGGGGTGAAAGTCGCCTGCGGCTATAATCCGCGCCTTCCGTTTAAAACCATTTATGTTGACAACGCCCAGGCCGATGACAGCGGCAGCGGACTGACCCCGACCAGCGCCAGGAAAACGATCAGCGCGGCTATCGCGTCAGCCGAAAATGCCGATTATAACAATATAATTATGATTGCGCCTGGAACTTATGCCGGAAACTTGAATAAAAATTTGAATTTCAGCGGGTTCGACATCCGGCTGTGCGGCGTCAACGGGCCGGAAAACGTCATTATCGATCTGGAAGAGGACGGGGTTTTCCTGAACCTTCACAGTCATGCCTGGATTGACGGCCTTACCATCCGCAACGGCTGGGCGGAAGAAGGCGGCGCGATACTCATGGATTCATCAAGCTTGAGAATTAAGAACTGCGTGTTTGAAAATAATTGCGCGGCTTATGACAGCGGCGCAATATTGGTTAAGGAAGGCGCGGCGGAGATCAGCGGTTGCTGTTTTGTGAATAATTCTTCGCCGTGGGGCGGCGCGATATTTGCCTGGCGCAGTTCAGGAATTACCGTCAGCAACTGCGAATTCAGCAATAATTATGCGGTCAGCGATAACGGCGGCGCAATCGTCCTCCATTTTTGCGAAGGCGCCGTGAACATCAGCAAAAGCATCTTCAAACATAATCAAAGCTCCGCCTGCGCGGGAGCGTTATATGCCGGCAATAGCGAAACTAATCCGTTAACCTTGACCAACTGCCTGTTTTTGGATAACGAGGCCCGGACATGCAGTGATTTTTATGCTGATCTCAACACGGTGTCCAATCTTAAAAATGTGACTTTTGTCAGGAATGAATCCTCCGATAATTGCATTTGCCGCTTTGCCCCTGACACTTCCACGACGCTCCTGAATTGCATTATTCCGGGAAACATATCGGATCAGGGAACGATCGTTGCCAATAGAAACTGTTCCCCGGTGAACCTTGACCTGCACGGCGCCGGGAACATCACGCTTGATCCGCAACTCACGCGGGGCGGCTATCTGAAAGCGGCCTCGCCTTGTATCGACGCCGGATTCGCTGACGGATCCCTGGTTGATGACCTGGACGGCATTGAACGCCCGGTCGGCAACGACGTGGACATGGGTTGCTGTGAGTTTAAAGACAGTGACGGCGACGGCATTCCGGATGCCTGGGAAATCGCTAACGGACTCAACCCGAACGACCCGGACGATGCCCTGCTTGCCGATGCAAAAGGCGTCAGCAATCTGCAAAAATTCTACAACAACCAGCCCCCGACCCTGCCGCCGGGCCGGCCTGAGCGGAGATAAGGACTGGGTCTATCAAGCCTGCGCAGGTTCTGTAATTAACCGTATCAAAGGGCGATATTCGCCTGCTGTACATCAAATGTAAATAGAAGGAACAGCATCATGAAACATTGCAAGTATTCGATCAACACCAATGCATTAAAAAAAGAAATGGACCCGGAGTCCATTGTGGCGCTTGCGCGCGAATTAAAGCTCGACGGAATCGAATGGGGCGTCCGCTCAATCGACACCGCGGCGGCGGAAATGAAAGAAATGGCGGCAAGAACTGAAGACGCCGGGCTTGAGGTCGTAAACTGGCTGATCGGCGGAAAGCCGTGGAAAAAGGATGAGATGAAAAGACGCGCGGAACTGGTTGTTGCCGCCGGCGGCAAGTCGATGCGGGTGGACCATCCCTGGGTGGCATGGAATTTCGATGAATCGCTTCATCAGAAAGAATCCTTCAATCAAATATTCAATCTGGCAAAAGAATCCATCCCGTTTCTGGTGGAGTTAAGCAAAGCAACCGGTCTCCGGTTCCTTTTTGAAACCCACAGCGGAGCGCTGCTGGCCTCAACGTTGACGGTTAAAATGCTCTTCGAAGAGACATCTCCCGAGCATGTGGGGGTGATATACGATCCGGCAAATACGCTTGTCGAAGGCAATCTCAGGCCGAGAAGCGAAACTGAAATCCTGGGGAAATATCTCGCCTATGTCCACGCCAAAAACGTCGGTTTCTTCTTTGACCGGATAGATTCGGAAATGCAGGTGAAAAGAGCCATATGGGTCAGCAGGACCGTTCCGCCTGACGCGGGGATGCTGGATTGGATGGAAGTCTTTTTCGCATTGAAAAATGCCGGATACCGCGGGTTTATTTCCGTCGAGGAATTTTTCTCCGCAAAAAACCTTGCTCCTGTAAAAGCGGGGATCGAGTTTCTTAAAGAATGTGAGTTGCGGGCTCCCGGAACGCCTTGCGCCCCATGCACAAAGTTCAATGAATAAAACTATTTAAGGAGTTGTTCAAAAATTACAGAATGTCTCAAAATATTAAAGTCTCTTCTCCTGAATTCGCGGGTCATTTTCTGTATAAATAACCGTCTCCGTTTTTAGCGGTCAAATAATTTGAATATCCAATATCCAACACGGAATATCCAACATTCAAGGTAAAAAACGTTATTGCTCCCGCTTGTTTCTGTGTGTATTCGGTCTTTCCTTCATCAGTTGGATATTCCTTGTTGGATATTGGATATTCGTTTTTTTACCCATAGATTTTAGTGAAGACCCATATTAAATAAAGCGGCCTGCCGGAAGGGGGGCCTTCCGGCAGGCCAGGGATCTGGGATATAGGGAAATTAATATTTATCCGATCGCAAGATGACCCGTTTCCTGGGTCCTGATGCGAATACATTCATCCAAATCAATGATGAATATTTTTCCGTCGCCGATTTCGCCGGTCTGCGCGCCCTGAATGATGGCTTCAACCGCCGCATTTACATAATCGTCGTTGACGGCAATCTCCAGTTTGGTCTTTTTCAAAAGACTCCCGGCCTCCTTATGGCTGCGGTAAACTGCGGGAATGCCTTTCTGTCTGCCGCGCCCCATGACACTGGAGACCGTGACAAGATGGATCTCTTTCTCTTCGAGCTTCTGTAACACGTCGTCCAGCCTGTCCGGCTGAATGACCGCAATGATGTATTTCATGATAAACCTCCGTTATTCAAGTATTGTGTAAGCTGCTTCGCGATGTTCGCTCAGGTCCAGCCCGATGCGTTCTTCATGGTCGGAAACTCTCAGGCCCATTACCGCGTCCACCAGTTTGAACAGGATAAATGATGCGACGAAAGAGAAGACCATCGTAATGATGACCACTTTAATCTGAATCCATAGCTGCATCGGATTGCCGTAAAGCAGCCCGTTCGCGCCGTCTTTATTGACGCTGGTGGTCGCGAAAATCCCGGTGGCGATCGCGCCCCATATTCCGCCCACTCCGTGAACGCCGAAAGCATCCAGCGAATCATCGTAATGGAATCTGGGTTTGAGAAACGCCACTGAAAGATAGCAGATCACGCCCGCGCCGATGCCGACGCCGAAAGCTCCCGCCAGATTTACGAACCCGGAAGCCGGGGTAATCGCCACCAGTCCGGCAACCGCGCCGGTGATAATACCCAGTACCGTCGGACGCTTATTGAATATGTAGTCCATGACCGCCCAGGTAATCCCCGCTATCGCCGCGCCGATATGCGTCACCACGAAAGCGTTCACGGCCAGGCCGTTTGCCGCCAGCGCGCTGCCGGCATTGAACCCGAACCAGCCGAACCACAGCAGGCCGGCCCCAAGCACCGCGAACGGCAGATTATGGGGCGGGGAAATCTTCTCCGGAAACCCTTTTCTCCGGCCGAGAATCAGCACCGCGGCCAGCGCCGCCATCCCCGCGTTGATATGCACCACCGTGCCGCCGGCAAAGTCCAGGGCGCCCATGCCCCCGGCGGTGCCGAGGATGCCGCCGTTGGCCCATACCCAGTGCGCCAGCGGATCATAAACAAAGGTTGCCCACAGCAGAGTGAACACGCAGAAACTGGAAAATTTCAAGCGTTCGGCAAAGGCCCCGATAATCAGCGCCGGCGTAATTACGGCAAACATGCACTGGAAGATCATAAATGCCTGATGCGGAATGGTCGTGGCGTAAAAATCATGCGGCTCAAGCCCGACGCCGTTAAGAAACGCCCAGCTTAAACTTCCAATCAACCCCTTGCCGCCGACGTCAGGCCCGAATGACAAGCTGTAGCCGATTACCACCCAGTGAATGCTGATGAGGCACATAATGGCAAAACACTGCATAAGAATGGACAATACGTTTTTCTTCCTTACCAGCCCCCCGTAAAAGAAAGCCAGTCCGGGAACCGTCATCATCATTACCAGCGCGGCTGAAACCAGCACCCATGCCGTGTCGCCGCCATTGACTTTCGATACCGCCGCAACCGTTGCCGCCGCGGGGGCCGCGACCGGGGTCTGGGCATCCGCCCCGAATAATACGGCGCCGCCGGCCATAAGCAATAGCGCCGTCAGCAAGACTTTGTAGTTTTTGATTTTCATTAATCGTTTCATAGTATTCAATTCCTGGGTATTATTTCAAAAAAAATTAAACGTTATTGAGATATAGTTTACTTTGCCGGGGATTATCTCTTCCGGCGAATTAAAAAAGACCGCCGCCGAAGAGGACGCGGAGTAATCAATCAGCAAACACAATTTGCTGTCGCTGTTGTTGTCGCCGCTCCTGTCTTCTTGCATTAAACAGCCTATTTCTGGAACTATTTTCAAGTCCCGGCTTGATTAGAGCCTCAGTCTTTTTCATTTACTTTCTTTTCGCTCCTTTTGGAAGTTTATATTTCACGAACGTTGCCATTTATCTAGCAAATGCCATGCCAATAATTTATAGATATGTATAATGAGTTTATAAATAAGTATTTACATAATTAGCGCATTTTTGTAACATACGCTAAAATTACAAAAATGTAATGCCGGTGGCCGATAATCACATTTTTGTAATGACAGAAAAGTTATTTTTCAGAACGCTGATAATGCGGTAAAAAATTCCAGAAAAAAGACAGAATTATCACGGCAACGACACAAAATGTCGTTCCCCTCAAAGTATTTTCTATATGTTGACTGATTGTTTTTATTGCCTTTTGCGCGTTAGATGTTATCTTTACAGGATAACTGTTGCGCAAAAGAAGAGACATATTAATCATAAAGGTCAGGCATGTTTGAACAGACTTTCAAGAATATCGACGACATTTTACATAAAGACGCCGGATGCGGCAGCGAACTGGATTACGTGGAGCAAACCTCCTGGATTCTTTTCTTGAAATATCTGGACGATTTTGAAAAAGACAAAAAGACTGCCGCCGAGCTCGCCGGACGGCCTTACACCCCGATTATCAGCAATGAATACCGCTGGAACGTCTGGGCTGCCCCAAAAAAGGACGGCAAACTTGATCACCATGCCGCGCTCACCGGCGACGACCTCAAGGATTTCGTTGACCATAAACTGTTCCCCTATTTAAAGCAGTTCAAGGCCGATGCGGTAAGCCCGGACACCATCGAATACAAAATCGGCGAGATTTTCAGCGAACTGAAAAACCGGCTTCATAGCGGCTATAACCTCCGCGAAATCCTCGATCTGATTGATGAACTGCGTTTTCAGTCGCGCGCGGAAAAACACGAGATGAGCCACCTGTACGAAGGCAAAATCCAGAACATGGGCAATGCCGGACGCAACGGCGGCGAATATTATACTCCGCGCCCGCTGATTAAAACTATTGTCAAAGTCGTCGCGCCGAAAATCGGACAGCGGATTTATGACGGCGCGGTCGGCTCGGCGGGCTTTCTGTGCGAAGCGTTTGAATATCTGAAAACCAGCAAGAACCTGACCACCGGCGACGCCGAAACTTTGCAGAAAAAAACGTTCTACGGCAAAGAGAAAAAGTCGCTGGCCTACATCATCGGCACCATGAACATGATTCTGCACGGCGTGGAAGCGCCGAACATCGTCCATACCAACACCCTTGCCGAAAACCTTGCCGACATCCAGGAACGCGACCGCTACGACATAGTCCTGGCCAATCCGCCGTTCGGCGGCAAGGAACGCGCCGAAGTGCAGCAGAACTTCCCCATTAAAACCGGTGAAACCGCATTTCTTTTTCTACAGCACTTTATCAAGATTTTAAAAGCGGGCGGACACGCCGGCGTGGTCATCAAAAATACTTTCCTGTCCAATACCGACAACGCCTCGGTCAGTCTGCGCAAACTGCTGCTGGAAAACTGCAATCTGCATACCGTGCTGGATTTGCCGGGCGGCACTTTCACCGGGGCGGGAGTAAAAACAGTGGTATTGTTTTTTGAAAAAGGCGCGCCCACCCAAAAGGTCTGGTTTTACCAACTGAATCTGGATAGAAACCTGGGCAAGACCAATGCTCTGAGCGAAAAAGACCTGGCGGAATTTGTCGAACTGCAAAAGACCAAAGCCGACAGCGAAAACTCCTGGACGGTAAATGTAAAAGACATTGACCAGACCACTTTTGACCTGAGCGCCAAAAACCCCAACAAAAAAGCAGAAACCGCCTTGCGCAGCCCGGCGGCAATCCTCGACGAAATAAAAGCGCGGGATGCGGAGAGCGCGGAAATCCTGGAAACCATCCGGAGACTGATATGAAACAATACCATGGGAATACACTTGGGATTTCCTCCGGGAACGCCACTCTCCGCAGTGGCATGGGTTTGCCTGGGAACGCCACTCTCCGTAGTGGCGAAGGCTCTACCCCGGGAACGCCACTCTCCGTAGTGGCAGAGGAGAAAAAAGCCAAACATGCCAATCGGGAGATTGGCGATCCCAGGTTTGGGAAAAAAGCAAAACATGCCAATCGGGAGATTGGCGATCCCAGGATGGGATGGAAAATAAAGAAGCTGGGGGAAGTGTGTGAGTTTGAAAAAACACCAAAAAAACAAAAACAACTCCCATATGTCGGATTAGAAGACATTGAATCAAACACAGGATTATTTCTTGGATCCTATGAACCGGCTGATGTAAAGAGTTTAACATTCCAATTTGATGATTCACATATTTTATATGGTCGTTTGCGCCCATATCTAAATAAAGTTTTAAAACCAGATTTTACGGGGCATTGTTCAACAGAAATATTTCCAATAAAACCACTTAAAACTATTGATAGAAATTATTTATTCCATTGGTTTTTATCTGACTCTGTTGTTAATAAGATCAATGCTACTTGTACAGGTGCGAGAATGCCTCGTGCCAATATGAATGAAGTATTGGATTTTTCCATCCCCATCCCGCCACTCCCGGAACAACAACGCATCGTAGCCATCTTGGATGAAGCCTTTGCCGCCATCGCCAAAGCAAAAGCCAATGCCGAACAAAACCTCAAAAACGCCAAAGAACTCTTTGAGAGTTATTTGCAATCGGTGTTTGAGAATGGGAATTGGGAAGAAAAAAGAATTCAGGACATCGCTAAAGTTATCAATGGTTACGCTTTTTCAAGTAAAGACTTCAAACCGACCAATGCGATAAAATCGATTAAAATTACGAATGTTGGAGTTAAAGAGTTTGTTGAAGAAATTGGCAATTATCTACCAGAACAATTCAAAGACACATTAAAAGAAGTTCAAGTCAAAGAAGGGAATATTGTAATAGCATTGACAAGGACAATTATTTCAGCAGGGTTAAAAGTTGCTGTTGTTCCAAAGAGCTATGATGGAGCTTTGGTAAATCAGCGCGTAGCAGCATTGGTGGCAAATGAGAAATTAATCAATCAAAGATATCTGTATAATTTCCTTACAACTGATGGAGTTGCTAAATATGTTTTAGCGCATGTAAATACTTTGATGCAGCCAAATCTTTCAATCAATGATTTGAAAAACCTAATAGTTCCTTGTCCTTCATTTAAAGAACAGCAAGAAATTGTAAACAAACTCGATGGGCTAAGAAACGAAACCAAAAGATTAGAAGCAATTTACCGGCAGAAAATCGAAGATTTGGACGAGCTGAAAAAAACGATCTTGAATAAAGCGTTTAAGGGGGAATTATGAAGCATATCTCCCATCCTGGGAACGCCACTCTCCGCAGTGGCATGGATTCTCCCGGGAACGCCACTCTCCGCAGTGGCGAAAGCAAATATGCCAATCGGGAGATTGGCGATCCCGTGGTAAATTCTGCCAATCGGGAGATTGGCGATCCCGGGGTTAAAACTGCCAATCGGGAGATTGGCGATCCCGTGGTAAATCCCGGAGTTGCCAACCAATGGCACAGCCGGGGATATTTGCCGCATTTCGACAACGCGGCCGCGATACAGCACGTTACATTTCATCTTGCTGACAGTCTGCCGGAAAGTGTGCTGGTGCGTCTGGAGCAGGAGATTCGCTGCCTGCCGTCGGAAATACAGGATGCGGAGCGGCGGAAACGGCGGGATGCCTGGATAGACGCAGGGCACGGTTCATGTATTATGCGGGAGCCGCCGGTAGCGCGGATAGTGCAGAATGCTTTCCTTTTCTTTGATGGTCAGCGTTACAGGCTTTTAGCATGGGTGGTGATGCCGAACCATGTGCATGTTTTATTTCAGCCGGTCAACGGCTGGACTGTGGCAAAAATTGTGGCATCGTGGAAGAAATTCACCGCGACTAAAATCTGCTCTCCCGCTCTCCCCGGGAACGCCACTCTCCGCAGTGGCGAAAGCAAAACTGCCAATCGGGAGATTGGCGATCCCAGGGTTAATCCCGGAGTAAATCCCGGGTTTGGGATTAAATCTCCGGTTTGGCATCGGGAATACTGGGATCGTTTCATCCGGGACAGCCGGCATTATGAGCAGGCAGTGGAGTATATTCTCCAGAATCCGGTAAAAGCGGGCTTGGCCGCAACAGCAGCAGAATGGCCGTGGAGCAGCGCCAGTTTTAGTGGCATGGATTCTCCCGGGAACGCCACTACTCCCGGGAACGCCACTCTCCGTAGTGGCAAATCTAATTCAGCCAATCGGGAGATTGGCGATCCCAGGGGTAAAACTGCCAATCGGGAGATTGGCGATCCCGGGTTAAAAACTGCCAATCGGGAGATTGGCGATCCCAGGGTAAAAACTGAAAAAACGATAGTTTAAGGGAAGAAACGATGAACAACACAAAGATATCCATACGATTTTTTGATGACCGGGAAGTGCGTGCCCTATGGGATGAACAAAATGCCAAGTGGTGGTTTTCGGTGCTGGATATTGTTGCCGTGCTTACCGACCAAAACGACTACACCAAAACCCGTAACTATTGGAAATACCTTAAAGCCAAGCTGAAGAAAGAAGGCAGTCAAGTGGTTAGCGCCACTACCCAGTTGAAATTGCTCGCGCCGGACGGCAAAAAACGTTTGTCTGATATGCTTGATTACAGCGGCATTATTGCCCTGGGCAAAGAGTTTCCGGGCAAAAAAGCAAACCGATTTATTGAATGGTTTACCTACAGCGATGAAAGTATAGACGGAAAAAGTAAAACAAAGGCCTATGCCTTGTTTGAAAGTTCTTTTATCAACAGCATAAAAGTAGGCACAACCCAGGGATTGCAGCAAATACACGGATATTTATTTGGTGGCTTGTATGACTTTGCGGGACAAATCAGGCAAAAAAACATTTCAAAAGGAGGTTTTCAATTTGCAATGGCTCGTTTTCTTGATGCCTCCTTAAAGCAGATAGATGCAATGCCCGAGAATACTTTGGATGAAATTGTGGCGAAATATGTAGAAATGAACATTGCTCACCCATTTATGGAAGGCAATGGCAGAAGCACCCGAATATGGCTGGATTTGATATTGAAAAAGCGGCTAAAAAAATGCGTGGATTGGAGTAAAATAGATAAAACAGAGTATATGAATGCAATGGTGAAAAGTTCGGCAAACAGTAGTGCCCTAAAAAAACTACTAAGAAACGCATTAACCACCGATATAGA
>CAIKZE010000299.1 GCA_903831825.1 uncultured Lentisphaeria bacterium
GCGGCCGGTATGGACAAGCGACCCGGATATGAAAATCCCGCTGTCCCCCAATTTTCTGATTCTCGCATTGATCCGCTGTTTCAGCAGTTCCTCCGAAATTCTATCCTTCATGGCCCAATCCTCCCGGTTTTTCAGAATTTAAACACAATCCAATATGATTAGTATATATACATATCAAAAATTGTCAAGAAAAATTCATCCCGATAAATATCTTTTTCTTGAAAAAATCGCAGAAGCAAGAGTTTCAGGCTAAATCAGTGCGAAGAATTTTCTGATTCTTTGTTGCTGGATGATGCATGCCGCGCCGCCGGAGTTACCGGAAAATCAGTTTGCCGAAACGTTCCGGTTTGCCGAATCCGCCGAAAGTCGGGTTCCAGCAGGTATATTCTGACGGTTTTACAGTGTTGCGCACCCGGCAGATGTTGAATCCCCATATCGCTCCCGGACGGGGAATAGTACCGCAAAGCGTACTGAAAGGGACTCGCATTTCAAGTGTCCATGCGTTGGACTCTTTGGCGACTGTTACTTGCGCATCGGATTCCCATTTCATGTTGCTCTTGCCGTTGATGGATTCCACGTCAGCAGTCGTGCCGAGGGTGTTTACCAGTATCTGTTTGAAATCTTTCTGCGCATTATTGATGTCAAAGAAAAATTCCAGTTCATTTTCATTCCATACCGGGCCGTCGTGAATGCGGCAGGTATCCTTGATTTCATTCATCAGCGGTTCCTCGCAGCGCACCCCGATATAGAGATAGTCTTTATCATAGCAAACTTTCGCTGTCGCCGTGACGGCGAAAGGCTCGCCATCATCTTTATTCAAGTTGACTTTGACTGACGGTATATCCGCCCAGAACGGTTCGTCCAGTTTTCCGTCGATTGCAACCGCCGGTTTGTTTTTCAAATAAACCGCGCCGGCCGTTTTGCTGCCGCCTTCCAGCTCGTTCAGGATTGCCAGGTATATTTTCGGCGATAGCGGCAGATTATAATCTTTTTCACTTCTTGTCGCCCAGCTTTGATTGAGCTGCCCCAGTTTGCTCTTTTCTTCCAGATAAGCCAGCCGTTTATTGGCCAGCTCGACAGCTTTCAACACGTCCTGCTTGTTTTTTACAGACGCTTTAATAATTTTTTGACTAAGTTTATATAGTTCGACAGTGTCATGACAATATTCAAGATTATCGATGAGCAGTTGCAAACGATATTTCTGGTTTTTGTCCGCTTGCATTGACTCCGCTTTCTTTAATGCCGGCATACCTTTTTCGTAAAGCCCGTCATAGACCGCGTCAAGCAGATCAGGGAAGCGGTTGGCTGAACCGAGGGCGAGATCAATTTTGATGGAGTCAGCGTATTTGGCCATCGCGGTTTCCACAAGGTCAAAATACTGCCTGACATAAGGCACCGCTTTTTCACCGTAACATTTTTCCATGGCGTCCGCGTAAACCGCGTCAATATCCGCCTTGGGGTTCCACGCCATCTTCAGGTAAAGATAGTTATTCAGCGCGGATGCGTTGAATGATTCGCTGTTGTTCATGGAAAAACCGGTCACTCCGGCTTTGTCCAGATCAGCATATAGTTTTTTTATCACGCCTTTGTGCATGCACGGCAGCGCCATATTGCCCATGCCTTCCGGATGGGAGTAAAAATAGAGTGTTCCGGTCATTTTTTTCCACGGAATCAGCATATTGTTCAGATAACTTTCAGACATTTTATCCGAGTAATAAAGCACCCCGATATCGTTAAGTACATGCATTGCCTTGACATGCGGATCCAGAGTGTTTTTACGCGGCGGCAGCATATAGTAGGAGTAGCCGTAAAAACCGAAAGTCTGATCCGGCAGCACTTTATTGACCCGTTTGGCGATTTCGTTGCAATATGTCACCATGCGGTCGGTCAGGACAGGTTTGCCGTCCGGCAGTTTTTCCACATCCAGCGCACGGCAGTTTTTGCATTCGCAGAAATTGCCGGCGTCATTCGGAGAAATCGAAAACATGCAGCCTTCATAACCGGGACTTGGAGAGGTTTTAATAATTGTTTCCGCAAATTTATCCAGCGCTTGCGGATTGGCGGTGCACATCTGGAGGCCGTATTCGCCGTTATATGCCAGGCGTTGTCCGTTGACCTCGGCAAACCATTCCGGATGTTGTTTGAAGTAGTCTTCGCCTCTAAAAAATTCGCGCCAGGTATGAGTAGCCCACCAGATTACACTCCAGCCGTTTTTATTGCGGCGTTCCCAGGCCTTGACCTCCGCAATTCTGGCCGGGCTCATGCCGTTCCACCAGATATAAGCCATACGGCGGTATTCCATTTTGGGATAATCACTGATATTGATATCGTCCAGTGTCAAATTTTTGTGCTCAGGAACATATTCCCCATACTCGCCGGGAAAGAACCAGCGGATATCAAGATATTTTTCCAGAAAGGCGCTGACGCCGTTCCAGGTGCCGGCCTGCGGCGCATTACGCCAATGATCGGAATTGGCGTCGCCTTTAGTGTCTCTTCCGGCAATATATAAATTACCGTCGGAAGTTTTGATGGAGAAGCCTTCCGGCTTCAGTTCCGCGATATCAATTCCGGCTTTGCGGGCGGCTTCGCAGTCGCCGACCACGATATTATTCCCCCCGGTGACAGTCCCGGTCTTTTCAATCGGCAGCGCCGCGCCGGTTGACTTTTTAATATAAAGCTGCAAATCCTCCGCCGCCCGCAAGGTTACCGGCAGCGGTTGCGGCGCGACGACAATGCGCCAGTCGCTCTTGCCGTCTTTGACAATATCCAGCGCGGAATACACATTTACGGCAAGGAACATCCCTGCCAGAACCATTAACATTCTGACCATTTTTTCACCTTATTTGAAGATTAATTATTTAAGCATTGCGGAAAGCGGTTGCGCAGACTTGTAAATTGCCATGATTTCTGCTTCGGTCAGTGGCCGGTTGAAGATGGCGAAATCATCCATGAGGCCGTTCAGGTAGCCGCCACCTGAATATCCTACCGTGATTGAAACTGGAACTTTATTGGGGCCGAACGGCTGTTCTTTATTGATTTTCAGTTTGTCGCCGTCAATATACATGGCAAACTGCATCTTGCCGTCCTTTAATTCCCAGTTGATGACACAGAGATGCCACGGGCCTTCGTCCAGCTTCAGGTTAGTCAGATTTTCACTGGCGGGAATAGACCGGTTCTCCGCATCCACCATATATGAATTAATGGTGCCGGCCAGCTTGTCAGACGGTTTGGGTTTGGGAATACCGCAGATTCCGATTATCGATGTGGCTCCCCATTTTTTAATTTTTGTTTCCGCGTTAGTAACTCCGAAGAAGGTGCAGACGGTGTCGCCTGCGACCTCCGGATTCAGCCATGGAACATTGATCCAGCAACTGAACGCGCCTTTTTCCGGCGAAAAATATTTGCCGTTGACCGGAATGTCAATGATATCGCAGTTGCGCAACTGTCCGGGTGGAGCGTAACTGTTGAAAAATCCTAACCCTTTATCCAACTGGGCATTATCTATCAATACCGCACCCTTAACGGAGATGACCACGGTGCCGGAATCGGTTTCCGCCGTCAGCGGCAGCATAATTCTTTCGAAATCATTGCCGACTTTGCGGTCTTTGACTATGGAGTTCTGCTTTCCCCCGCTTTCCCAACTGACGGACACGAATGCTTCAGCAGCCGGATCGGCATTTTTTGCATAAAACGAAAAGGCGTTGGGTGACCCCGGTTTCAACTTGGTCAGCGGCGCGGAAACATCGCCGCCGTTAATTTTCAGACATGAACTGTCGCCGACGCCGCCGGACGGCTGCCAGGCCGCGTTATCCCGGTAAACCCATGCCCCCGATTCTTTTTGAGCAAAATCGCCATTAACCATTTCGTTCAAGGTGCGCCGTTCAATCCGGTATGCTTTGCCATACTTGCCTTGAGCCTCAATCTGGATCGAATTATATATCTTTAACACCCGGATTGCTGCTTTCCAGCGACTCGCATGGCTCGTAAAGCAGCACATCTTTTTTCTGTAAAGTACTATCCTGAGCCGCCACATTCCCCGCCAGCACCACAACCAGCAACAATCCGTATATTCTCATTTTTATCCACTTATATTTATAA
>CAIKZE010000300.1 GCA_903831825.1 uncultured Lentisphaeria bacterium
ATTGGAGATTTTGGGTTTTACTCATTAAAGCCGGTCAGACGACCGGCGCTCCCAGGTTTTTGTTCTCCCCCTTTCGTGAGTTTCGTGTTTTTCGTGGTTAAAGTGTATTTATGTTTCTTTGGGTTGCAGCTATGTCGCCCCAATCTCTATCTGGTAGATTTCTTTGTGTCTCTAGTGGTTAAATTAGACGTTTCCGCATTGATGGCGCGCTTGCCGCGAAATGGCAAAAATTTGATGATTTTTATCATCTTATGGCTTTGCCGTTTGAAATATACAATCGTGCAATTAATTTGTGAGGGTAAGTTTAGTTTTAAAAACTCATGATGTATTGAAGAATCCGGAATTCAGTTCCGGAATAAAGATAGTTATGGACAGTAAAATCAAAGATAAAAATTTAGTAAAACCGCAGGATTTTCTCTTCGGGGAAACCGAAGAAGACGCCCTGCCGCTCGATTGCGGCAGAAAATTGCGTTCCGTGAATATCCGCTACGAAACTTACGGCAAACTGGATTCAGACGGCGGCAATGCCGTTTTGATTCTGCACGCGCTCTCCGGCAACGCCCACGTCACCGGCTATTATTCCGAAGACGACCGCAAACCGGGATGGTGGCATGAAATGGTCGGGCCCGGCAGGCCGATCGACACGGATAAATATTTTGTGGTGTGCAGCAATGTCATCGGCGGATGCAGCGGCTCGACCGGGCCGCGTTCGCTGAACATGGAAACCGGCAAGCTCTACAATATGGATTTCCCGGTAATCACCATTGCCGATATGGTCAGGGCGCAATTCCACCTCATGCGGCATTTGAAAATAGAAAAATGGCTGTCCATTGTCGGCGGTTCGATGGGCGGGATGCAGGCGCTGGAATGGGCGACGACCTATCCCGATCACGTCCACAGCGTGATCGCCATCGCCACCACCGCCCGCTTGTCGCCGCAGGGCATCGCCTTTGACTGGGTCGGACGCGAAGCCATCATGACCGATACCAACTGGCAGAACGGCGAGTATTATGAAAAAGCGCCGGAGAACGGACTCGCCACCGCCCGGATGCTGGCGCACATCACCTATCTGAGCGACGAATCCATGAGCCGCAAATTCGGACGCGGCCTCCAGGAAACAGATGAGTATTCTTTCGATTTTTCAAGAAATTTCGCGGTGGAAAGCTATCTGCAATATCAGGGCGCGCGTTTCGTCGAGCGCTTCGACGCCAACAGCTATTTATATATCACCCGCGCCATGGATTATTTTGATATTTCCGAACGCGCCGGCGGCAATCTGTCCGCGGCTTTTGCCGAGGTTAAAAGCTCGTTTCTGGTAGTCTCGTTCAGCAGCGACTGGCTGTTCCCGTCAGCGCAATCCAGGGAGATCGTCAGAGCGCTGGTAAACAACAATATCGAGGTGAGTTTCTGTGAAATCGAATCCAGTTACGGACACGACGCCTTTCTGCTGGAAATAGACACCCTGGGCAAAATGCTCTCGGACTTTCTCAGAAACCGTCATCAGGAGTGGAAACATGGTTGAAAGACTTAAACAGGAACTGGCCAAGCGCCCTGACCTGCTGGCCATATACAAGATCATACCGCATGACGCCAAAGTGCTTGACCTGGGTTGCGGCGACGGCATCTTTCTGCGTCTGCTGAAGCAGGAGAAAAACGCCAAATGCCTCGGCCTTGAACTTGATCAGGAATCTATTATCGAATGCATCGACAACGGCGTCCCGGTCATTCACAGCGACTTGAATGAAGGGCTCAAATTCGTCAATAACAACTCTTTCGATTTCGTCGTCCTGAGCGAAACGCTCCAGGCGGTACACCGCCCGGACCTGCTGATTAACGAAATGCTGCGGGTCGGCAAACAAGGCCTCATCAGCTTTATCAATTTCGGTTACCTGCCGTCGCGCATCCAGTTGCTGCTCAGCGGCACCATGCCGGAAACCAAAACCCTGCCCAATCCATGGTATAACACTCCGAACATCCATCTGGCCACGATCATTGACTTCCGCAACCTTTGTCACATGCTCGGCGTAAAAATAGTTCAGGAAATTCCGCTGGGCCGCGGCGACCACTCCTTCGCCAAAGCCATGCCCAACCTGTTCGCCTCCTGCTGCGTCTTCGTCATCGCCAAACGGTAAAGCTTAAACGCAGCGACAACATAAGTTCTATATTTGACCACGATACTCACATATAAAGCATAAAAGTCAAAGTGCGACCACAATACTACTATTCATACAATTTTGGGAAATTCCACAGCCGTTCTAATTTCAGTCCTTAAACTGCTTGATTTAAAAAAATTAAGTATTTGATTTTCATCTTCGTAATAAACTTTTTCTTTATCTGACCATTTTGAACAATCCATAAATATAAAATCTTCAGAATTTCGTTTAGAAAATTTCGGTGCATCTATTGCAATTCCTACGATTGTCTGAAATTCTTTTAACATATTTTTTGCGGATCCACAAGCGATATCAAGCAATTTGCGTCGTTTTGGACGATAATCATTTTCATAATCGGTAATTTTGTCAATCTTCAATTGAAGGAAAACGTACCCCTTGCCCTTGTAGAAAGAAGGCATAAATAAGACATGACGCATATTGCCCGGAGCTTCCGGAAAGTTATTAATCGCTTCAATCATCCTCCTCGATAATTCGCGGCGCATAAAACGAGGCTCTTTCGCCATTTCATAAATTGCATTTGGTCCATTAAATATGTTAGCGTTTCCAAAAACGGTTCCGCCCAAAGCGTTTGCACAAGTCATTTGTATTAGTTCATCCCAGAAATAGGATCCTTTATCTGCGGCCTTTTTGGCCTTGAACTGAGCCGCATTTGCGGCAAGAAATACGGAAAAAACAGTAATTTTGCTGGCGTTTTGACAATAAAAAAGATACCGTTCTTTAAACACAAACCCGGGCAAGCAGCCCGAAAGGACGGTATCCATGTTAAAATTATCATCTCAAAGATCAAAACGCAAGTG
>CAIKZE010000301.1 GCA_903831825.1 uncultured Lentisphaeria bacterium
TGAATAAGGATTAATTACGCGCTTGTCGCGTAATAATCCTGCTTGAACTGAGCTTGGGCGTCGTATACGGGCATTGCTTTTATCCGGTAATGGCACTGCGAGTGTAACTGTCGCTTCTTTTTGGGGTAGAGTTCTCAGATTGGACGTCGTATTCGTCAACAGTTATTTGCATTGCATTGATAAGCCCCTGGTTTCGCACTTGATTACATCTGCTTTGATGGCGAAAAAGGCGTTTCCCTGCGTTACGGACGAATACCGTCCGTGCCGTTGCATGAGGTAACGGTTCGCTAAAGTTTATTTGGGATATTTTGAGTTTATTCATGTAAGTCCCATCTCCGGCGGCGGTCTTGTATGATGGTTTAGAATCTTCATTGCGATGCCGCATTTGGCGCAACGACGTGGTTGTATGACGAACGTTTCTGTATTTTTCGGCGGCGGCTGGTTGCGGCTGGTCAGGATCAACAGCCGGAGTTCGGCAAGGGTTTTCTTGTTGGCCGAACCGAGGATGCCGTAGTAGCGAGTTTTCTGGAAGCCGGATGGCAGCACATGCTGCAGGAACAACTCCATGAATTGCATTGCTTGCATGGTGCGTCGCTTGATTTCGCCAGTTTTGCTGTCTTTATAATGAAAGGTAACGGATTCGCCGTCATAGGCTTCGATGCGATTATTGCTGATGAAGCCGCGTTGCATGTATGGCGCCAGATATTTGAAACTCGACATGCCGTTGCCGACGTTTTCAACATCGGCAACCCAGTCCTTCCGCCAGGTTTCCTGAGAGATTTGCTCCTCCAATTCCAGTTTTTTCAGTTCTATCCGGAACTTGTTGCGGAAGAGTTTTGCCAGCGGCTTTTCCGCGACCAGAAAATCGTGATTCTTCGGATAGAGCCAGTATTTTCCGTCCGGCGAAAGTCCGCCGCCCGGAACGAGGAAGTGAAGATGCGGATGGAACTCGCCGTCACGCCGCCATGTCTGGAGTGTTCCCATTATGCCGGTTTTCCCGCCGATAAACCGTTTGTCCATGGACAGTTCCTTGAGAGATTCGGCCGCCGCCTTGAAAAAGGCGTTATAGGCCTTTACCGGTTCCTGACGGCAGATTCCCCGCAGTTCGGCGGGCAGTGCAAACGTCACCATGAAATAATCCACCGGCAGGATTTCCTGCTGCCGCGCCGCCAGCCAGCACGTGATTTTTTCGTTCCCGCATTTCGGACAGTTGCGGTTGCCGCAGGACTGCCAGGAGAAATGACGACCGCCGCAATCCGGGCAGACGTAGAGTATGCCGTATTTCATCTCCGGCGTCCGGCAGGCGATGATATCGGCAAGGGCATTACGCTGTTCCCGACTTAGAAGGTTACCGTAAACGGTCAGAAAACGAGAGCTCCAGTCGCGAAAAATTATGTCGATGGCCGGCATGGCGCTTACAGGTCGCGCATAAGTTCCTCAATCGAACCGATGCCGCTGCGCCGGATTTTACTGGTGCAATGCACATAAAGCATGGTTGAACCGATGCTGCTGTGCCCAAGATATTCCTTGACCGTGAATAATGGCACATGTTCCTCCAGCAGATGGGTGGCATATGAATGCCTCAGACTATGCACGGTTGCCGGCTTGCGGCAGCCGGACGCCCGCAACGCCGCTTTAAAATGAAGCGCAATAGTGCCGCCGGAGACTGGCTTGTTCTGCATGCCGTAACGTTTGGACGGAAGCCGCAGATTAATCCGGTATGCCGGAAAAAGCCACCGGGGATGACGATGCTTTTTCCACATTTCCCGCAGAAGCTGCAACGTCCGGTCCGGCAACGGCACATAACGGGGCTTGCCGCCTTTGCCATGACGAATATGAAGCAACCCCTGTTTTGCATCGATGTCCGTAACTTCTAGCTTGACGGCTTCACTGATCCGCAATCCGCAGGAATAAATCAGCGTCAGACAGGCGCGATAGCGCACGTCGGCAACCCGTAATAACCCCAGGCGGACCTCATCATGCGACAGAACCACCGGCAGTTTTTTGTCCCGTTTCCGCCGGAATATACGCAGAAACGGCATCGGCATCGGACAACTGTAACCATAAAAAAAAATCAGCGCCGCATGCGTCACTCCCATACTCGATCCCGAATAACCGCAATCATTCTGCAGATAGTTGAAATAACTACGCAAATCATCGTCCGTCAACGCAGCCGGAGAACGCCAGTAATGCGCCGCAAGATGCAGTAACTCAGACAGGTATTGAGATATTGTTCCGTCGCTGAAATGGTGAAATCTCAAATCTTCGATTAAACGCTCACGCAGCGGTGTGCTGCTCGCACGCAGTTTCTTGAGTTTTTCGACGTCACGAACATTGACTTTCGGACCTTCTGAAGATAATTTCCTTGTTATCATTGGTGCCTTTTCCTTATGTAAAGTTTATTCTTTCACCACCCGTCATGGTGGCGTATAAGGAAAAGGACACTTCTTTTGCCAGTTTGGCTACTCATCAAGATAAGATTTCATCTGCCGCGACAGCGGCTCAGTTCAAA
>CAIKZE010000302.1 GCA_903831825.1 uncultured Lentisphaeria bacterium
TGAAAATTTAAAATAGATTGCGAAGATTTTGAGAATTGGTTCGTATTCTGAGAGGCTGCCGATACCGGGGTATCGAAGGCCTCGAAGAGTGCGAATCCAAACTCAAAAGATCGCAACCGCTTTGGGCGAGTGCCTTGCGGCCGTATTTTTCCGTTCCTCCTTCAGGCGATATTCATATCGCCAATCAGTCGGATCGAAAAAATCCAATCCACAATCCGACTCGTCTATGTTAAATTTTCAACCTAATAGAGTATTATCTTTTCCGGAATCTGATCAATTATGAAATCAGCCAGCTTTTTCTCATACGCCTGCGCAATATTAATCGTCATGAACAGATTGCCGTCATCGTCATATTCCGAATAAAGAATATTCCCGTTGGCGTGAATCAGCGCGACCAGGTCATGCCTGGACGGCGGCACCCTCAAATGCAGCAGCCGGATGCGGTCACTGACAAAATTGCTCATCCTGACTTGCAGTTCATCCATGCCGGTCCCGGCAATCGCGGAAACATAAATCGCGTTCGGAAACAAACTTCTGATTCTGGCAATAACGACCGGATCATGCTGCAAATCAATTTTATTAAATACGATAATAATGCTTTTGTCTTCCGCGCCGAGTTCTTTGAGAACAGACACGGTTGTTTCCCAGTGGTCTTCCACGTAAGGACTGCTGATATCCAGCACCAGAATCAGGAAATCCGCCAGAACCGCTTCTTCCAGCGTTGACTTGAAAGCCTCCACCAGCGCGTGCGGGAGTTTGCGGATGAAGCCGACGGTATCGGTAAGCAGCAGCGGCACTTTGTTCGGCAGAATTATTTTCCTGGTGGTCGGGTCCAGCGTGGCAAACAGCTTGTCTTCAACCAGCACATTCGCGCCGGTGATTTTGTTCAGCAGCGAAGATTTGCCGGCATTGGTATAGCCCACGATTGCAGCGTGCGGAATATCCCGGCGGGTGCGGCTCTTGCGCTGGGTGTCGCGCTGAAGCCTGACTTCCTTCAGCTCCTTTTGCAGCATGGCAATGCTGGTTTTAACCATGCGGCGGTCAACTTCAATCTGTTTTTCGCCTTCGCCGCGCGCGCCGGTATTGCCGCCGCGCTGCCGGGACAAGTGCAGCCAGGCGCGGGTCAGACGAGGCAGCGAATATTCCATTTTGGCCAGTTCCACCTGCAACATGGCTTCCTTGGTCGATGCCCGGTCGGCAAAAATATCCAGAATCACTTCCTGTCGGTCAATGACGCAGCTTTGAGTCATAGCCTCCCAGTTGCGCTGCTGAGACGGGGAAAGGTCATTATCGAATACCAGGCAATCGGCGTTCAGTTCTTTCTGGCGCTGGAATATTTCTTCCGCTTTGCCTGAACCGACATAATATTTTGAAGACGGAATTTTCAGTTTTACCGTAATCTTGTCAACGACTTTTATGTTAAGGTTATTTACCAGGTCTTCCAGTTCAAGCAAATGTTCATCTGCCTCGCGGGGATCCGACTGCGCGTCAAAGACTCCAACGAGAATTGCTCTTTCCACAACTTTGCGATTGATGTTACCGGTATCTATCATTAATTAAAAATAACCTGCCTGTATTTATTGAGTCAATAATCTAAGACATATTTGCCGTATCGGCAAGCCGGATTCATAAAAAAGAACACGCTCTTCATTGAAATTTATCGTTGCCGCTATTGATTTAAGACAAATTCAGGATATTTTTCTCCGCAATGCATGTACAGTTTGCGCGGGTGGCGAAATTGGCAGACGCGCTGGATTTAGGTTCCAGTGTCTTACGACATGTGGGTTCGAGTCCCATCCCGCGTACCATTTTTAACCTCAAATAACGTCTAAATCGTTGCCAAAGGTACCATGCATAGCTTGCAACCCCCCAAATAGCGGTTATATTCAGCCGTATCAGATACTTTAAATCATGAGGTACAAGATATGGAAGGAAAATCAATCAAGCTGGGAACCGGAACTGTATATAAGAAAACTGCCACCGGGGTGTATTTTTACCGTTATCAGATCAACGGAAAACGCAAAGCAGTAAGTTTAAAGACTAAGAATCAGGATGAAGCAGTCCTCGAAGCGAAAAAACTGGTGCCGGTCGTTATCGGAACAACCTTGGAAGTTATCTCCGCCCATGTCCAACACGCCCGAGGCCTGACTTCCACCATGAAATCACTGCCGCTGAATCTCGCCTGGGACAAATACTCCAGACATCCTGACAGAGCCGTTCCCGCCACTGTGCATGAACAGGAATCGTATGAATCTACTTTTGATGAGTTTATCAATTTTATTGGAAATGGAACACTTGAACTAAGTAACATCACACCGGAATTATCCGATAAATTCGCGCAACATTTAAAAAAAACTGCCATTTCAGTCCATACCCACAACCGAAAGGTAAAACGGATAAGACGAATATTTGAAACACTCAAGGAGTACCGTGAATCTGAGAATCCATTTTCCGCAAAGTCACTCCTTCGCAAAGAACGCGAAGAACACGAAAATAAAATCGGGCGTCTATCTTTTACGCATGAACAGGAGCAGCAGTTATTAAATGTTCTTGGCGATGATAAGCACAAAGTCATGCACAAACCAGAGATAAAGGTGATTTATTATCTTGGCATGTTCACCGGTCAGAGATTTAAAGACTGCGTACTGTTGCGCTGGGAAAAGGTTGATTTGAATCGTAAGAGAATTTGGGTCAAACAGTTTAAGACCGGAAAGGAAGTAACCGTTCCAATTGCTGTCAAGCTCATGGAAACATTACTGGAAGCAAAAAAATGGAAACGCAATGAGTATGTCTGCCCCAATGCTGCAGAGCGATATAAGAAGGTGGATAAAAACGGCAAGAACACCGGCAACAATCTGGTCAATATCGATGCGCTCCGGGTTATCAAATGGATCGGCTTGGAGCCATCGGTAGAAATGCCTGGACGTAAAAAGAAAGTCACAGTATACGGCTTTCACTCCTTAAGACACAGCTTTGTGTCGCATTGCGCCGAAGCGGGAGTTCCAAAGGCAGTGGTAATGTCAATCCTCGGCACCAATTCAGAGATCGTTGACAAATATTATACACATATCGGAGACGAGGCCCAGGAAAAGGCAATTCAGGCGATCACCGGAAGTTTTGCTTCCGTGTCAGACCGGGAACGCATCAGTAATGCATTGGCTATCATCGAAAAGCTGCCGAAGAAAAGCAAAGCGATCCAGGCCATTGAATCTGCACTGAAATAATATTTATTGGCTTATGCCGATTACCAGGCAGCCGGCCGGTGTTTTGCGCACTTGACACTAAGCGACCGTTTTCCGACCATTTAAAACGCTCAAGATCCGGCCATTCCTAGTGCTCATCCACAGTTCCCGGCATACTTGCATTTTACCATAAAATCTACTACCTTTTAGGCTGTGCCGGAATATATGCATTCACTGTGCATTCACGCTTAATTTGCACAGAAAAATTGTGCATTACACTGGATTCTGCATTTCTTTGAGCGTAGAGGAATCAATTTATAATGATTTGTGCATATGGGGATTTAACCGGTTTTGCAATTTTCAAAATCCCTGTCTAGAGTTCCTGTATCTTTTCTTATGTCGTCTAATTTCCGTTTGCTGATACCGAGCATTTCAGCCATTTCTTTTCCGGTCATTTTGCCGCCAGGGTTTTCTTGATAAAGCGTTTTGATTATCTCCGCTTGTTTTTCTTTAGCAAAAGTTATAAAATCTTTCCATTTAGGTAACGGTTCATTTTCCGGAGACGGAACAGAACCCTGAGATATTTTGGATTGTTTGAAATTTTCAGGGGGGAATTTATTGGTACAATATTCATCTTTTAGCATTTCAGAAAAACTGCCAACGAAAAGCAAGGCGATCCAAGCCATCGAATCCGCATTAAGGTAATATTTAGTAACACAAAAATCCGGACGTTACGATACTTGTAGCGGACAAATGGCGTGTCCGGCTGGTCTTTTACCCATGTCCAACCGGACAAAACAGCCCATTGGACGGACTCGATCA
>CAIKZE010000303.1 GCA_903831825.1 uncultured Lentisphaeria bacterium
CCGCCCGCTCCGAGACTTTGGAGTGCCGTTGGGCGTAGGCTGTATCGCCCATGCGGCCAGCATAACCAGCCGGGCAACCGCCCGCTCCGAGACTTTGGAGTGCCGTTGAGCGTAGGCTGTATCGTCCATGCGGCCAGCATAACCAGCCGGGCAACCGCCCGCTCCGAGACTTTGGAGTCCCGTTGAGCAGAACGTATTTCAATCTTCTGGAGGATTGCCCTCTGTGGCAACCATATCCGATCCTGGTTACGACGGAGCGTAACCCTCCCATTCCGGACACCCGACTCCGACGCTTTGGAGAGTCGCTGAACACAACGCTTTAAAAATTTTCAAACAACATTTGGACACCCGTCCGACACGGACGGCACTACAACAAAACCCATTTTGGACATCATCTACCCTCATTTTGGACAACCGACTCCGAGGTTTTGGAGACAAGTTGAACATAATGTTTTTCAGTTTTTTCAAACAACTCCGAGATTTTGGAGTCTCGTTGAACAGAACCGTTTTTCAATTTCAACCACACAGAGAAAAAGTTATTTAACAGGGATGAACAGGATGGACAGGATTTTTTATTATAATTCATTGTCTATTCTGTTCATTCCTGTTAATTCTATGGGCTTTTACATAATTTATCCTGTCAATCCTGTCTATCCCTGTTAACTCTGTTTTCATAGTTCCCCATTTTCAACTTTCAATTAATCCATGGTTCCTCATTTTAAAATTTAAATCAAAGTCTATACATATAGTAGTTTTGTCAATCAAGAAACTTGCAAAGCATTTGACAACAAAAGCTTGAACTATTAAACCGTAGATTTATTAATTAAATAATCCTTGGATTTTCGATAGTCATTTTTTCTAATTTTAATCTGAGCTGTCGATAGTTCCCGTAAATCAATTTTAAGTTTTTTTTCAAGAAGGGTATTGACTTTTAATGGTACCGTAGGGTATCATTTATAATAAGCAACTAAATTATGGAATGTTTATGAAGCATCCTGTTAAAAAAAATGAAATCTATCAAAAGTTAAGAAAAGCCATTGACGATGGAATTTATCCTGCCGGGAATTTTTTGCCTAGAGAAATTGTTCTGGCGCAAATTATGGGCATATCCAGAAATACATTGCGTTCAGTTCTTACACAATTGGCAGAAGAAAAAATTATTGAGCGAATGTGTCCTAAAGGGACGATAGTTTGCAATCGGCAAGTCAAAACTCAACAACCATTAACGTTCCTGCTGCCGTGCTCGGATTTTCTCAGCGAAACATCTTCGGATACGGGAGCGCAGAGTAACCGTCGGATGCTCAGGGGCGTGTCACAGATTGCGTTTGAGTATAATTGCCGGGTGGAGACCGTGCCGGTATCGCCGACCAATAACGCACATGAAATTGACTGGCGGAAGCTGGATTTTATTAATGCGGACAGTATGGTGTTGATCAACGGCTACTGGTACCATGATCTATTTCAGATGCTGCTGGAACGCAAGTGCCGGATAGCGCTTGTCAACCGGCAGGATTTTTGTCTGAAACAGTACGGGGATTTTGTAAATAACAGTTTTCTTATCACCGTTAATGCGTTCGGGGCAGCGGAAGCGGCGGTTGAGCATTTGTTCAAGCAGGGTTGCCGCCGGATTGCGCTGTTTCATCGTTACATATCGGAACCGGAACATTCGATTATGGGTGGATATCTCTCCGGTTTAAGAAAATGCAAACTGGCATTCTCTGCCTGGCACGAATTGCCGGATGGACACATGACGCTGGAAAGCATAATAAACCAATTAAAGGATCTTCGGGAAAAGTCAGGCGGCTTCGACGGCATATTGATAGATCCAGGAACCGCTTATGAATTGCGCTTGCATAATATATATCAGAAACTCAGACTTCCCCCAAATGTCAAAATAATAACATCTGATGATTGCGGGAATGGCCAATGGATGACGCCGCAGTTGACCAGCATGGCATTTCCATACGAGGACATCGGGCGAATTGCGGCTCAGCATCTGCTGGCCCCGGAATTTGTGTCAGGAGAGCAGTTGATCAGCGCCAGACTTATTGAGCGTGAATCAACTTCATCATTTTCAAAAAAAGTAGAATTTGTTTCAGCATAAACTCAAAAATAACCAAAGGAGAAGGGAAACCATGAAAAACTGGAAGAACAGTTTCACACTCATCGAATTGCTAGTGGTGATCGCCATCATAGCAATTTTGGCCTCAATGCTGCTGCCGGCGCTTAACAAAGCACGGGAGCGAGGAAAATCTATAACTTGTATTAATAATATGAAACAGATCGGAATATCCCAAGCAATGTATTCCGGAGATAATCAAGAATGGATTGTGCCAACACTCAATGGTTCTATGTGGTATGAAATATTGTCAGGAAGACATACTAGCGGACTGGCATTTGCACAAGGATATGGCTTGGGGTATTACGGCAACAGCATTCTGCGGGGCAATATGTGCTGTCCGTCAGAACCAATGGGTTTCGGTGCCTCCTCTCCCAAGTACCCCTACACACATTATTTGGCTAATTCCTATCTCCTTGGATACAAAGGAGGAGGAGCTATTGGTACAGAAAAAGCACACAAGCTTTCATCGGTAATAAAACCGACTCAAGCGATTTTTGCCGGAGACTCGAAATCAACGACCAGCTATGACGGGGATTATACCCAATATTTCGCCTATCGGCATGGCATTGCTGATCCTCGAACCTCCAATAGCGACGCGTCCGTGACAAGAGGCCAAACAAATTTGGTATTCGTCGATGGTCATGTGGAAGACAAAACATACATGCAAATATCCCAAATGCCGGATGATACAGGAGCAAAAAATATTTATTACAGCGCAATGCGCTACGGGTTTGGCTATCCCAACAGCGGAGCCGCATTTTAATCCGTAAAACCGGCAATGCCATATTTCAACATTGGTAATTATAAAGTATCAGAATAGAATTGGCGACATTAGCAATTGCAAGAAACATTTTATTTACATGATTGAATTTTTGCTCCATAAAAATCAGTCATAAAAAAGGGAAAGAAAAGATGGGTTGTTTTTTTAGAAAAATGAAATTTGTTGTAATGTTGCTTGTCAGCGTAATTGGTGTTGAAGGATTTAGTGAAGATAAGTTAAGCATCGTCGAGAAAGGACAAAGCAATTACGAAATAATAATAAAAACTAATGCTCCGAAAGCTACAACATTCGCCGCGAATGAATTGAGCCAGTACTTCAAAAAAGTAACGGGGGCCGATATTCCAGTGAAAACCGTGTTAACCGCAGGCAAAAAAGCAATATATGTCGGAACAAACCCTGCACTTCCGGTAAAGCCTGAATTCGATCCGAAAAATTATTCTGCCGAGGAAAAGTTTCTGATTATCGGGTTTGACGAGAACATCGTTATAATGGGGGCGGACTGTGATATAAATCCAGTCGGTACTGAAACGGGGAATTTTGGAATATTGTTTGGAGTATACGAATTTATAGAACGTTTTCTGAGGGTCAGATGGTATGCGCCGGGAGAACTGGGTGAATGCTATACCAAGAAGGAACTCATTGAAGCGGATGGACTACCCGTAGAACAAAAAGCCCGTTGTTGGAGGCGCTACTACTGGCCCAATATTTTTAATGAATCGACTCCTGAAGATTCTTTCTTATGGGGACGCAGAATGAAAGGATTCGGAAGTAAGTCTTTTAATGCAAACCATTCCATGCAGGATTTTTATTTCCCGTTCAAGGATACCCGCCCGGAAATATTTGCGTTGAATGCTGACGGGAGCAGACATTTCGGCGAATTGAAAGGCATCCCCGCCCAACGGGAATGGGCTGAATATCCACATTATTGCTTTTCTAATCCGGCGACTCTGAAAGCCTATGAAGAAATGATTGACGCGTATTACAAAAAAGAACCTTTGGCAAAGGAATGGAAGCAGTGCCATCCCGACGACAATTTTATTTATGTTGTTCCCGACGACAATTACAGGACTAATCCATGTTACTGCAAAGAATGCCAGGCGACCAGAGACAGTTCAATGGGGGATAAAGGCTTTCAAAGCAATATTGTCTGGGGGTTCGTCAAGAAAATTGCAGAATTCGCAAAGACAAGATACCCTGATAAAAAAGTAGTTTGCCTTGCTTATGAAGGATATCTGTTGCCTCCAAAAGGAATAGAGCTGCCGGATAATGTAATTACCCATATCTGCGTCAATCCGTACGTCATCTATTCCGGTTTTCCGGAATATGATAAACAGATTGACGAAACCTTGAATGATTGGAGCAAAAAGGTTAATGAAATATCTGTATGGCATTATTATCTGCCTCGTGCAGATTTCCCATACATGATGCCGGGAAAACTATTCCAATGGTATGTTTCTCATAATAAAATCAAAGCATGCTTCATGGAACTTATGGATTCCAATATGCGTCCGAATGTAGCGATAAACCCTCTTTATAAAGGTAAAACCACTGTGGGAAGCGATCTTGCTCAAGTGCATTTAAACCTTTATTTTTCAATGAAAGCTATGTGGAACGCTGATTGTGATGTAAACAAGGAACTTGATTTGTATTATAAGCTATTTTTCGGACCGGCCGAGGAACCCATGAAGGAATTCCATAAACTTGCAATATCAAGATGGGAGAATGTAAGCGGAGTTGAGGCGCAAAAGGGCGCCTATCCTACTTTTTCCGGAAAAGATTTGTACGAAAAAATTTATTCAAAGGATGTCGTGGACAAACTTTCAAAGCTTTTTGAGAAAGCATATTCCATGACTGAAAAAAGCAGTATATACAGAAAACGTCTTGACTGGATGAAAAGCTCTTATTTCGACATGTTCAAAGTGACAGCTTCCACATTCTTCGCCGAAGCGAGCTGTTCAAAAAGCATGGTGGTGTTTCCACAGCAGAACAAACCGGAAATAGATGGCAGCATAGACAAGAATTACTGGAAAAACAAAGAGGAATTTTTATTCGTAAGGAATGATTCGCCACTGCCGCCGCGATTTTCGACTACGTTCAAGTTCGGCATGGACAATGAAAATATTTATATGGCAATCAAAGCCATAGATCCCGACAGCGCAGCACAGAAACTGACATGCACATTTAATGGCTCCCAAGTCTACACCGATGACTCATACGAAATTTTCATCTGTCCTGATGCGGGAAAACCTGAAAACTATTATCAGATTGTCGTGAATCTCAATGATATTGTTTTCAACCGCCAGGTTCAAGACGCTAAAAGAGACATAAAGTGGAATAGCGGAATAATAAGCAAAACAAAAAGATATGAAGGATATTGGACTTCTGAAGCAGCATTGCCTCTTAAAAATATGGATTTGAAAATAGGAGAAAATCCCGTTTGGCGGTTCAATTTGTGCAGAAACAAAAAGAGCGGCGTCGGAGAAAGCCATGAAATTTCCCAATGGGGTTCCACTTACGGAAGTTTTTGCAATACCGAGGCCATGCCTAAAATTTATATTATCGGCAGCGAACCCGGTTACCGCGCGATTTTCGACGGCACGGAAAAGGTCCCGCTGGATCTTCATTTCATGCTGTACACCAATAAAACCCCCAATGGTGAAGCCACCAAAGAAGGTTGCTCCACGGAATTGAAAGAAGGACATCTCGCCTGGAAGGTCAACTATCCGGTTCCTGAAATAATGTATAAAAACCATGCAGTGCTGTTTTTCCCGAAAGCCAAGGACACCGATGTGTCAACATCTCCTTTTTGTGAAGTGAGGTTCAGAAATCCCGATTCGCTTATCTATGTACAAGCCGTATACGCCTTTAAAGCAACGGACGGGAAAACTTATACAGACTATTTCAGACTCTCCTCGAATGATTCATTCCCGAAATGGAGAGTCAGAAGTTTCAACATGCGGACAGATGGAGTAAATGCAAGAATGAAAGGAATCACCCTGCCGCAACCTGAAAAACTCTCATATTTTGCCGTATATTCAGGTGCGGGGGCAAAATGTGATTATAAAGGTGAAATAGATATTGATTATGTACGGTTCACTTCTTCTCCGATAAAGGATAAATAAATGCAGGAATATACGCATATGTAGCAGAAAATCATAACAAGGTGGCTGTATTTCAGCCGAGGGATCAAAAAAAATCATTATGTTTAGAGTCACTAATTTGAGAAATGGAACCGTGTTGAATGCCGAACATGGCCGTGAAACCGGCGACAGCCTGGAAATTATGATTGAAGGATTTCTGGAATCACCAGGTCCGGTCACGGTAAACGGAATTACAGTTCAAGTCAACGAGCAAATGTTCCGTATTCCGGTATCTTTGTTCCGGCAATTTAATGAGATCATAGTCAAGACCAGCAACAACTACGGGGAATTTCAGCAGTCGGTAAAAGTCGTCTGGGACAAAAAATCTTTCAAGCGTTACAATTTTTTCATTGACGACAATATCTTTTTTCTGACTGACATCTGTAAGAGTAAACCAGCTTCGTTGTTCGATCATTTCTACTTGAAACGTCTGAAAAACATCCATCAAAAATATGGAACGAAATTTACGCTCAATCTGTTTTACCGGAATGATCATCATCCGTTCGAACTGAAAGATTTTCCTGACAGCTATAAAGCGGAATGGCGGGACAATTCGGACTGGATGAAACTGTCGTTCCATGCCTATTCGGAGTTTCCGGACCGCCCTTATCAGAATGCGGCGGCGGCAAAACTGGCGGCGGATTATGACCTGCTTCATGCGGAAATCATCCGTTTTGCAGGGGAAGAGGCGTTTCAGCCGCCGGTAGTCATTCACTGGGCAATGGTACAGCCCGAGGCATTTTCTGCATTGAAGACCAGAGGCGTTAAAGTGTTAGAGGGGCAGTTCATTAATGCTCAGACCGCTGTCGGCGAACATAACCATAATTCTCAAATCACAGACATCGGCTATTACCGGGATAAAGATACCGCATTATATTTGCTGCATCACCATCTGCTCTACGATTTCGAACATGAACTGCTGTTTGTCAGGGGCGATATCTGCTGCAATCTGCTTCCACAGGAGAAAATCGTTGAAAAACTGACCGCCCGCTGCCGGATTCCCGCCCATGCTGCACTTGGATTGGCTACGCATGAACAGTATTCATTCGACTATTATCCGAACTTCATTCCGGATCATTTCGACCGGATAGAAGCCGCCGTCCGGACAGTAACGGAACACGGCTACAAGCCGGTGTTTTTCCATGACGGATTTTTAGGCAACCAGAGTTGGAATTAAATCAGCCTGATTTAAAATTTATAATAACAAACCAAAGGAAAAAGGAAAATATTATGCAAACTATTGCTTTATCTCAGCAGGATGTCGCCGCGCTTCTCCCTTATGCAGAAGTTAACGGAATGGTGGATACGGTTTTTAAGGAATGGGGCAACGGCAATGTGGTAATGCCGCCTAAGATCAATCTGGATATGTCCAGAAGCGGGTACGACTCATGGAACAACGCCATGCCGGCATTCCTGCCGAACCACAACGCCGCCGGACTCAAGTGGATTGGCGGCTATAAGAGCAATGCCGACAAAGGCCTTCCTTATATCAGAGGAATAGTCATTCTGACGGAACCGGAAACAGGCCGCACCTTATCAGTGATGGACGGAACATATATTTCCGACTGGCGGACAGGCGCTTCAGCCGCTGTCGCCGTAAAATATCTGGCCAGGAAAAATTTTAAGAAAGTCGTTATGATCGGCGCCGGCACTCAGGGAAAAACCGCCGCCGCATGTATTCACGAACTCTTTCCAGACTCGGAAATTTCAGTTGTTGACATATTTCCCGAAAAGCGAACCGCTTTTATCAAGGAAATGTCCGAAAAATTTCATGTTCCGGTAAAAGATGAAAAAGACGTTGAAGGCGCAGTCCGGACTGCCGATGTGCTGGTGTTGCTGACCACCGCTAAAAAACCTTTCATTAAAAATGAGTGGTTAAAAGATGGTGTGCTTACGCTGCCCATGGGGTCGTATCAGCAGGCCGAGGATCAGGTTATTCTCAATGCGGATAAGATAATCGTGGACTCCTGGGGACAAGCAGCACATCGCGGCGAACTGAAAAGCCTGACAGAGTTGCGCAAAATCTCCGAAAAAAATATTTACGCGGAATTAGGGTTGATCGCATCAGGGCAGAAAATCGGACGGGAAAATTCCAAGGAACGTATTCTGGCGGTACTGGTCGGACTCGGCGCACATGACGTATTCATTGCTAAACAAGTATATGACAAGGCGGTTAAGAATGGCAGAGGGCAAAAAATATGTTTGAATGATTTTGCTTCGTGATAGATACGGATGACTGTTTGCGGAGCAATAAACATCTAAATAGTTATAAATTAAGGGATATTTGATTATGGATTACGATAAAAAGATGGCATGGTTTAATGAGGCGAGGTTCGGGATGTTTATTCATTTCGGGCTTTATTCGCTGCTGGAACACGGCGAATGGGTAATGTACGAAGAGAGAATTCCGGCGGCGGAGTATGCCAAGCTTGCGGATCGTTTTGCTCCGGTAAATTTCAATGCCGTCGCATTGGCGGACCAGGCGGTGCAGGCCGGCGCCAAATATATGGTTTTTACGACCAGGCATCATGACGGCTTTTGTCTTTTTGACAGTAAAGTATCCGATTTTACCAGCACTAAAACTGCGGCGAAACGGGATTTTGTCGGCGAATATGTTGAAGCCGCCCGCAAGGCAGGCTTGAAAGTCGGATTATACTATTCTTTGCTGGACTGGCGTTTCCCCGGATATTTCGAACCGGAAAAATATCCGGAGTCGTCGCAGGCGATGGTTGAGCAGGCGCATGCGCAAGTGCGGGAACTCATGACCAATTACGGAAAGATTGATATATTGTTCTATGACGGTGGCTGGACGGCGCAGGCCGATCTTAACCCCGAACGGATGGCGGCATTCTGGCGGGCGCGGGAACTTAATGACATGGTAAAAAGTTTGCAGCCGGGGATTATCATTAATAATCGTTCCGGTACTCTGGAGGACATTGATACGCCGGAACAGCGGGTGGCGGCTTCTCAAGCCGGGCGCGGCTGGGAATCATGCATGACCATTGGCGACTTTGTCACTTGGGGGTTTGTCCGACATAATCCCAACTACAAGACCGTGCCGCAGTTGCTGCAGCATCTGATTACGGCGGCGCAGGGTGAAGGCAATCTGTTGTTGAATGTCGGAATCACTCCTGAAGGACGGATCTGCAATGAGGAGTCGGAACGTTTGAATGCGATGGGACAGTGGCTGCGGCAAAACGGCGAAGCGATTCGCGGTTCGCAGCGCTGTGAATTGATCGGCCATGCCGTAACGGGGCAGGTCGATATTAATTTGCAGGGGCCGTGGACAAGGAAAGGGAATATCGGCTATTGGCATCTTTTCCGCTGGCCGGGGCGCGAAGCGGTCCAGATTCTGGTTGACACTCCGGTCCGGAAAGTGACTTTATTGTCAACCGGACAGGAGTTGCCGTTCAACTACGACAAAGCATCCGGAAAATTACGGATTTATAACATGCCGTTCACGCCGCCGGATTCGGCGGTCAATGTTTTAAGAGTTGAGTTCGAATCGGAGCCGAAACGCCGGAGCGAACGTGACTTGGCAGAGTGGATTACTGCATAGTGAAAACCATAGTTTAAAAATTTCCGCAATGATATCGGAAATATGGATAGAACTTTAGCTTTGGTTCGGGCTGAAAAATCGCAAGCAGGGATGCTTGCGGTACTTTTGGAACTATTCATATTCCCATACTTCCTGCTTTGTCCGGCTTCAAATTATTTTGGTTCGCTACTGGAAATAAAATTATATTAAGTCATATTATTTCGAACCTGTATTCCGCAGTTGCGCAGGCTTGAGCGTAGCTTTAAGGAAGCAAGCCGATGCTGTATAAGCATACTGCAAGGTGAAGCTGACGTCGAAGATATGCCCAAACGGCGCAACCCTCAGGGTTGAACTGTCTCCGGCTGTTTCGCCCAACTAGTGAATGTGTTTTGTTGTTACAGATTTTTGTCTATTAAGAATTAACCGGAAAATGTATTGTTCAACCGCGGAGTTCAGGCTGAATATCAGGAGATTTCCTATGGAATTACCGGACGCGCGAACGGCGGCGGCAAATAAAGAGACAGGCATTGACGCTTTTTCGTTGAAGGGCTTTTGCTCATGGCGGAATTTTGCCGTGCTTCTGCTGGTCTGCGCATTGTCGCTGTGGATTGATCTGCGCGGCATTACCACCGGGTTGCCTTCCGCTGAACGGCTTGAGGTGTCGCTCGGCGGCGCGGCGGCCATGGAGAAAAAGCTTCCGGAAATCCGGGCGGCGATGACTGCCGGGCTGGGCAACCGCTCGGAATTCCTGGAAAAAAGCAATGCCGACAATTTCCGGCAACTGGCCTACTTTTCGCCATATTTCGACCAGCTCCGGACATTTAATCCGGATGAATTTTTTACCTTTAAAGTATTGAAAAATATGGCCGAAAACCGGACGATAAATCCCGGATATTATATTTACGGCCCGTTTTATTTCTACCAGGTCGGGGCTTCGCTGGCGTTCTGCCGGATAACCGGCATTATCGACTCGGTCAAAGCGCCGTCGCACTACCTGACCCACCCTGAAGAGTTCGCGCGTTTCTTTCTCTGCGGCAGAATATTTACCGCGCTGATGGCCACCCTGGCGGTGGCGGTTACGTTCCTGATTGGCTACCGTATCGGGAGATTGCCGCTGGCGGCTTTTGCCGCTTCGCTGCTGGCGTTTATTCCGCTTTTTTCGCTGGCCGCGAAATTTATCAAAGCCGACAGTATTACTGTCTTTTGGACCTCGCTGGTGATTCTTTTTGCAGTGCCGGTGCTGGCGCGGAGCAATTGGATTTATTATATTCTGAGCGGGATTTGCATCGGCCTCTCCGCCGGATGCAAATATCCGGCGGCGATCAATGCTTCTTATCTGGTCATGTTCCACCTGCTGCGCCGTTATCCGGAAATCCGGAACGGGCAAAAATGGGTCGTCCGCGATGATTTAAAACTGGTTGCGGCCGGGGGGATTTCAATTATCGCTTTCCTGGTGTGCTGCCCTCCGGTAATCCTGGACTGGGTGACATTCAGCAGTGATTTGCAGTGGACCCAGAGTGTCGCGAGGGTAGGGGATATTTCTGGAAATATTCTTGAGTCAATCATGTGTTACAGTTATGACGCGCTGTTTTATACGGTGGGGATTCCCGGTTTTATCGCCATCGCCGGAGGACTGATTCTGTGCATTCTCAAACCCGGAAAAGTATGGATCGGGATGTTTCCGGCAATCTTGCTTTTTCTGTTTGTCGCCAGCAGGGGTTCGGATACTTCAGACGCCTACATGCTGCCGGCGTACATTCCATTATGCCTGATGGCCGGGCGGTTTGTCTTTTATCCGAAAAACCGGATGCTTGCCTCAACGGCGGCGGTTTTGATTATCATCGGCACTTTCAGTTATTCGCTGGCTTACGCCAATGTCGCCCGCGGGGAAAATGTCCGGATGACCGCGGCGAAATGGGTTAATCAAAATATCCGGGAGGGAAGCGTTCTCGGCAGTCTGCTTTATCCGGTGGGGTATCGCCTGCCGATGGTCAGCCCGGAAAAATACCATCTGGTGAATTTTAAAATTGACGGCTTCAAAGCCTTCGAAAAGGCGGATTACTATCTCAACACTTCGTTTGACTGGGATGGACAGAACTGGTTGGGACGGGTGGTTTACGGCGAGGAAACCTCGTTTATGCCGTGGACTGAAAAGGTCATTGATTTTGAAAATGTGCCGCGGGCGTTTTTCGGCTTGCTGCCGCTCAACCGGAACCACCGGTTGAACCATTATTTTGAAGTGGTATCTCCGGTAATTTCCATCTATAAAAATACAAATAATACGGCAAAACCAGAGGGGAAGTAAATGATAAATTATACGTCTCTCGATGAGTTGCGCAAAGCGATCCGCGATAAAAAAGACGCGATTGCCTCCAAACGCGACCAGCGGATAAAACGCAACCCTTACTACTACGGGCGGCTGCTTAATTCATTGAAATATATTGTGCCGCCGGGCGCGAAAGTCTTGAATATCGGCTGCGGCACCGGCTATATTCTCAATCTGCTGCAACCGGGACTCGGCGTCGGCGTGGAAGGTTCCGCCGCCCATGTCGAAATCGCCAGAGAAAATTACCCGGATTGTCAATTTTTCGACCAGGAACTTGAAAATATTCAGGTCGAGGGAATTTTCGATTATATCGTGATTTGCGACATTGAAGATATTGTTGACGTCAAATCCCTGCTGGATTCAATCCGGAAAAACTGCGGACGCCACACCCGGATCGTGGTCAGTTATTACAACTACTTATGGCAGCCGCTGGTGGGGCTGGCGGAAAAAATGCATTTGCGCATCCGCCAGAAGGTGCACAACTGGTTTGCCCCCAGCGATATGGAAAACCTGCTGGTTCACTCCGATTATGACCTGGTAAATACCAAGATGCTGATCCTTTTCCCATATTACATTCCGCTGATTTCATGGTTGCTGGACCGCTTTCTGGCCAGGCTGCCGTTTTTCCGTATTTTCAGCATGAGCCGGCTGGCGATAGCCAGGGTGAATGTTCCGGAACACCGGGACTTGAGTGTCACGATTGTCATTCCATGCCGCAATGAGGCGGGAAACATCCAGAATGCGGTCGAACGCATCCCTCAGCTTGGAGCTCATACGGAAATTATTTTCTGCGATGACAAGTCCACTGACGGGACTGCGGACAATGTCCGGGAAATGATGCGGAAGTATCCGGAAAAAGACATTAAGCTGGTCGCCGGGCCGGGAATATGCAAAGCGGACAATGTCTGGACCGGTTTTGACAAAGCCACCGGCGATATCATGCTGATCCTGGACGCGGACCTTACCGTGATTCCGGAAGAGCTTCCCTATTTTTACGAAGCGATTGCCAAAGGGCGCGGCGAATTTATCAACGGTTCGCGGCTGGTCTACCCGATGCACGAGGAGGCGATGCGGATTCTCAATATCGCCGGCAATAAGTTTTTCTCGATCCTGTTCTCCTATATCCTGGATAATCCGGTCAAGGATACTTTGTGCGGCACCAAGGTTGTCTGGCGCGAGGATTTTGAAAAGATCAAAAAGCTGCGCGGCTCATGGGGCATCAAAGACCGCTGGGGCGATTACGAACTGATTTTCGGCGCGGCTAAAAATCACCTGAAAATCATTGATCTGCCGGTGCATTACATGGAGCGGACCTACGGCGAAACGAAAATGACCAACCGCATGAAAAACGGCTGGATCATGCTCCGGATGTGCATGGTATCCCTGCTCAAAATCAAATTTCATTAAGTCTGGAACGCCATGGACAAACGCCTGGAAAACGAAATCGAACACGGCCGGTTCTTGAAAGAACACGGCGCGGCGGAGGTTTGGAACTGGACTTCCCCGGCGGGCAGAATCCGCTGGCGGCGCCGCGTTCAAATGCTGACGGCGCATATCCGCCCGGAAATGAAAGTATTGGAGCTGGGTTGCGGTACCGGCCTTTTCACCGCCGGCATCGCCGCTTCCGGCGCGGCGGTCACCGCCATCGACATCTCCCCGGATCTGCTGAAAGAAGCAGCGGAAAAGGTCAAGGCCGGCAACGTCTCGTTCCTGCGGGAAAATGCCTATGACATGTCTTTTCCCGACGCGAGTTTTGACACGGTTATCGGCAGCTCCGTGCTGCACCATCTTGACCTTGACCTGGCCTTGAAAGAGATTTTCCGCGTGCTGAAAGACGGCGGCGTCGCCTGTTTTACCGAACCCAACATGCTGAACCCCCAGATTGCGCTGCAAAAAAACATTCCGTGGCTGAAGCGGCGGCTGGGCGATTCGCCCGATGAAACCGCTTTTTTCGCCTGGCAGTTGAAAAAAGAACTGTCCGGGCACGGTTTTAAAGATATTGCCGTGACCCCGTTCGATTTCCTGCATCCCGGCATTCCGGCGCGGCTGATTCCGCTTCTCAAACCGCTATGCGATTGCGCCGAGAAAATCCCGCTGCTGCGGGCAATCGCCGGTTCGCTCTATATCAAATGTAAAAAGCCGTAAACGAACGAGTTTTACGGTTTTTCATGGAGGGTTATGCTCCGTCATAACCAGGTCTTACGGTTTTTCATGGAGGGTTATGCTCCGTCATAACCAGGGTTTGCGGTTTTTTGCGGATGGATCCCGCATTGCGGGATAGGGAACGGTTGTCACAGAGGACAACCCTCCAAAGGTGGATGAAACCTGCACCCATGCTTCCAGATTTGAACAGCAGAAACATCAATTCAAAATACGGATCAATCCACCAGCGACAGCGAAATGCGCTTGCGTTCGCGGTCAATTTCGATGACCGTCACCGTCAGCCGGTCATGCACCGCCACCACTTCCTGCGGATCGCGGATAAACCGGTCGGCCATCTTGCTGATATGCAGCAGGCCGTCACAATGAATTCCGATGTCCACGAATGCCCCGAATTTGGTGACGTTGGTCACTACTCCGGGCAGCTTCATCCCCAACGCCAGATCGGTAATCGAGTGGACGTTTTCGGCAAACGCAAACGGCTTGAATTCAGGGCGCGGGTCGCGTCCGGGACGGGCTAACTCGCGCAGAATGTCCTGTAGTGTCGGCAGGCCGACGGTATCGCTGATATAGCGCGCCAGTTCGATTTTCTCCCCGGCCGCCGCTTGCTTCATCAATTCAGGAATGGTGCGGGCGTGATCCGCGGCCATCCGTTTTACCAGGTCGTAGCTTTCCGGATGGACTCCGCTGGAATCCAGCGGGTTTGCCGCTCCGCGGACGCGCAGAAATCCGGCGCATTGTTCAAACGCTTTCGGGCCGAGCCCTTTGACTTTTTTCAGTTCCGCCCGGCTTTTGAATGCGCCGTTGGAATTGCGGTATTCCACGATATTTTCGGCGAGTTTCGGGCCCAGCCCGGAAACATAAGTCAGCAGTTCAATGCTGGCGCTGTTCAGTTCCACGCCCACCGCATTTACGCAACCGGCAACGGCGTCGTCAAGCGACTGCTTCAACGCGGCCTGGTCAACATCGTGCTGATACTGTCCGACGCCGATTGATTTGGGATCAATTTTAATCAATTCCGCCAGCGGGTCCTGCAACCGCCGCCCGATTGAAACCGCGCTGCGGAAAGTCAGGTCAAGATCGGGAAATTCCCGGCGCGCCACCTCGCCGGCGGAGTAGATGGAGGCCCCGCTTTCGTTGACGCTGATCACCGGAATTTCCGCCGGGACCGTCTGACGCAGAAAAACTTCGGTTTCGCGCCCGGCGGTGCCGTTGCCGACCGCGATCACTTCCGTCTGAAACTTTTTGCAGGCATTGAGTATGGTTGCGGCGGCCGCATCGGTGTTTTCAGGATAGATCACGCAATGCTCCAGCAACTGTCCCTGGGCGTCAAGCACGGCCACCTTGCAGCCGGTGCGGAAACCGGGATCAACCGCAATTACCCGCTTCTGGCCGAGCGGCGCTTCCAGCAGCAGTTGCTTCAAATTTGAAACGAACACGGCGATGGCTTCCGTGTCGGCTTTCTGTTTAAGCAGGTTGACGCTTTCATTTTCGAGCGACGGCAGCAGCAGACGGGCGTAAGCGTCTTCAATCGCCGTTTCGAGTTGCGCGGCATAAATGAAATTGCGGTTCCGGATAATTGCCCGGGAAATCAGCCGGACTGCTTCGTCCTTGTCCGGCCGCAACTGCATGGTGAGAAATCCCTGTTCCTGGCCGCGCATCACCGCCAGCGCCCGGTGCGAAGGCACCCGCCCGGCCGGTTCGCTGTAATCAAAATAATCCCGGAATACCGCTGCTTCCGCGGCTTTGGATTTGACCACTTTCGCCGCAAACATGCCCTGCCGCTGGAAAAGTTCCCGCAGTTCCCGGCGGATATCGGCATTTTCGCTGATTTCCTCGGCAATGATATCCAGTGCGCCGCTCAACGCCGCGTCGGAGTCGGCAACGCCTTTTTCGGGATTGACAAACTGCTTGATATCCAGATACCCGCTCTGTTGCGCCATGATGAATTTCGCCAGCGGTTCGAGCCCCTTTTCACGGGCCATGGAGGCGCGGGTTTTGCGTTTCTGTTTATACGGCAGATAAAGGTCTTCAAGCTCATCCAGCGCATAAACCGCATTGAACTTATTTTCCAGTTCCGGCGTCAGCAGTTCGCGTTCGCGCAGCGATTCCAGGATGTTCTCGCGGCGTTTATGCAGTTTCTGCAAGGCGTCAATGCCGTCGCGCAGTTTGATCAGGACGACTTCATCCAGTCCGCCGGTGATCTCTTTGCGGTAGCGGGCGATAAACGGAACCGTCGCCCCCGATTCAAAGAGTTCATGGACCTTGCGGACTCGACCCGGCTCAATCCCGGCCAGCCGGGCGAGATATAGAAAATCCTGTTCATTCATACTGAATATTTCCTGTAATAACGTTAAAAACTGCTCCAACTATCGAAACCGTGACTTAAATGCAATAAAATAACCATAAAGACACAAAATCCTTTTTTACCACGAAAGGCACGAAAAAACACGAAAAAAGACAAATACTTTTCACCATGAAGAACATGAAGGTAATGAAGATCCGTATGACGGATGGCGATATTATCTTAAAACTTTAATTTCTTCATGTTCTTCATGGTGAAACGGCTTTTTCTTATCCTGTCTATCCTGTCTATCCCTGTTAAAATAACAAATTTCTGTAATATCAAGTTAAAGGCTCCTAATTTAACCCCTGAACACAAGTAATCAATATAGGGCCTATGGGACTTATGGGGCCTATGGGTTCTTATGGGTCTCCATTTTCTTAACCACAGAGGCACAGAGACACAGAGAAAACATTATTTCCGGTTTAAATCCGAATCCATTCTGACTCCTTTCTCCTGACTTCTCTCTTCTTCCCCATTGTGGACACGTTTTTCCCCTATTTTGGACCCCTGTTCCGGTGTAGTGCCCTCTCTCTGAGAGGGAAGATTTAAACCTCCCGTCCGATACGGACGGCCCTACAATAAGACTCATTTTGGACACCCGTCTCCCTTCCCGCAGTCGCGGGAGACCCCTGTCCCGTTGTAGCGCCCTCTCTCTGAGAGATCGGAAGAGCACACG
>CAIKZE010000304.1 GCA_903831825.1 uncultured Lentisphaeria bacterium
GGAGTGAGGAGTGAGGAGTGAGGAGTGAGGAGTGAGGAGTGAGGAGTGAGGAGTGAGGAGTGAGGAGTGAGGAGTGAGGAGTGAGGAGTGAGGAGTGAGGATAAAAGGCGGAAGACAGCTCCAGAGGAGCGATATATTAATAGCTTAAAAATCCATAAATAGATTTTAGCTCCAGCGGAGCGACATATTAATAGCCAGAAGTCAGAATGGAAAACAGAATCTAAAAAAAGGAGTCAATCGCAATCTTGATGATTGTCTTTTGTATTCCGCTTTCCTTCATCAGTTGGATATTTCCCGCATCCGCTGGATCCCGCCTTGCGGGACGGGATATTGGATATTCGTTTTTTACCCATAAATTCCAGTGAAGACCCTGACCTTTTACTTTACGGCGGACAGGATATGCGGAATAAGCTGTTCGATGTCGCCGGCGCCGACGATTGCCAGCAGCAGCGGACGGGAATCAGCCGGTTTCAGCAGAACTCCAGGCATGTCTTTCCAGTCGCCGGAAATAAAGCAGGCGGAGAGGCCGGTCTGCTTTGCCAGTTCTTCGCTGCCTAATTCGCTTTTTTCCACCCATGCGGCAAACACCGGAGTGATGAAAACCGAGTCAGGGATTCGCAGTATCCGCGTAAAATCATCAAAATACTGCCGCAGCCGGGCATAGCGGTGCGGCTGAAAAACCACTCTGAAATGATGTTCTGGAAAGCGTTCGCGCAAAGATTCCAGCGCGGCGGCAAGTTCAGTGGGATGATGCGCATAGTCTTCCATCACTGTCAGAGACGGAGTATTCAAATGGCAGGTCATGCGCCGGGAAACGCCGGGGAAAGTTTCCAATGCCCTTTCAGCAGCTTCCGGCGCAACGCCAAGCTTTATTGCCGCGGCCAGCGCAATAGCGGCATTCTGACTCTGGTAGCCTTTCCATTCCTGCTGCCTGTCCGGGGAAAGATATTTGAAATAACCGGGAGCGAGAATTTTATCAGGTTCAAGCCGCAGCGCGTCGGCATGTCCGGCAAAAAGCCGGTCGGAATTTGGATGTGCCACATATATCAGGCGACGGCTTTTGGAGGCAAAGTCACTGAAGTTGCGGAATAATTGCTCAGTCCCGCCGACGCTCCAGCAGTGGTCATCCTCAACATTGGTAACCAGTCCGAGAAAAGAATTCATCAGTGCGTGAGTGCCGTCGCTTTCATCAACTTCCGTCACGAAAATATCGCCGTTGCCGGCGGCCGCGCTCAAACCGGAATTAACCTTGCCGCCAATCATCGCGCCGCATTCAATGCCGCATTCCCGCAAGACATGGACCAGCATGGCGGTAACAGTGGTTTTGCCGTGAGACCCGCTGATTGCGACCGGACGCCGGTAAGCGGCGGCCAGCATTGCCAGCATTTCCCCTCTTCGCACACATGGGAACCCGGCTTTTGCCGCCTGTATCATTTCCGGATTGTCGGATTTGACGGCGGAAGAATAGACGATCAAGCATTTCTTTACAGACGGGATGTGATTTGCGGCGTGTCCATGGAATATTTCAGCGCCTTTCCGGCGGAGTTCTTCCGTCTTGTCACTGAGTTCCAGATCGGAGCCGGAGACTTTAAAACCGCGTTCAGCCAGGATCAGCGCCAGCGGCGCCATGCCGGCTCCGCCGCAACCGATGAAATGGACAAAGCCGTCTTTGAAATCGCTTATTTGCAAAGTCATCTGAAGTCTCCGGTCAGGAACCAGATTTACCGAACTGAGTATCGTGCAGTTTCTTGTAAATCCCGCCGTGAACAAGCAGTTCGCCATGAGTGCCGCTTTCGATAATCCTGCCGTGTTTCAACACAATAATCAGGTTCGCGTGCTGAATAGTGCTTAAGCGGTGAGCAATGGCAAAAACCGTGCGGTTGGACATCACGCGGTTGAGGGCTTCCTGGACCAGTCTTTCCGTAACGGTATCGAGGGCGCTGGTGGCTTCATCCAGAATGAGGATCGGCGGATTTTTAAGGATTGCCCTGGCAATCGCGACACGCTGTTTTTCGCCGCCGCTGAGTTTGAATCCTTTTTCCCCGACTTCAGTTTCATAACCATCCGGATGGCGTCCGTCAATAATAAACTGATGGGCATTGGCCTGCATCGCCGCCTCGATAATCTGTTCGCGGGAAGCGTCCGGACAGCCGTATGCGATATTATTGGCGATAGTGTCGTTGAACAGTATGGCCTCCTGCGAAACAATCCCGATATGTTCGCGGAGCGACTTTGTTTGCAGGGTTCTGACATCCTGTCCGTCAATGGTTATGCAGCCGGAATCGACATCATAGAAACGCGCGATCAAGTTGGCAATCGTCGTCTTGCCGGAACCCGTTTCGCCGACCACGGCAACCACGCTGCCTTTTTTGATTTTAAAGCTGATGTCATCAAGAATCTTGTGCTCAGTATCATAAGAAAAACTGACATTGTTGAATGATATCTCATCTTTAAAGCCTTTAATCTCGGCGGCGCCTTCTTTTTCCTTGATTCCGGTATCGGTATCAATCAGGGCGAAATAACGGTCGGCGGCCGCCATGCTGCGCTGCAGATAAGAGGATATTTTCGCCAGTTCTTTGATCGGTTTATAAGCCATAAACGCCGGCAGCAGCATCGCCGTCAACTCAGTAAGAGTGACATGCCGGCTGTAGGAATAAACCAGAAAAACCAGCGTGGACGCGACCGCCACAATTTCCATCATCGGGGCCATCAGCAACTGCATTTTTAATGCCCTGACAACAATCCGGAAATATTTGCGGTTTACCGCCCGGAAAACGAGAGATTCTTTTTCTTCGGTATTGTAGGCTTTAACCACGAGGATTCCAGTAAAAACTTCATGCATTCTGGAAGTGACTTCCGCGATTTTGGCAAACGACGCTTTATAAGTTTTACGGATCATGCGGCCGAGAATAATCAGCGGCAATATACAGAGCGGCATCCCCACAAACAAAATGACCAGCAAGCCGTAGTCTTTGTATTCCATGCTGGCGATGATGATCGCCGCCACGCAAGCCATGATTTCCACCGGACAGCGGGTGGCGTCGGCAATGGTATTGGCGACGGAATTTTCGATTGCCGCCGTATCATTAGTACAGCGGCTGATGAGATGACCCACATCCATTTTGCCGTAAAATTTCAATGACTGGCCGAGCAGGCTCTCAAAGACATTGGCGCGAAGGTCATTAACCACCTTGGCGCCTACCCAGCGCATATAGTAATGGTTAATGTAGTCAGCGATATTCTTGGCGGCCCAGGCGATGATGAAGACAATGACATAGATGGCGAAAAACTGCCATGACATGCGGCCGGAGTCATCCGCCACCGGAATCCCGATCACACAAGGCCAGGTCAATTCTATTTTCTGCTTGGTCACTGCCACCGGCAGATTGAGTTTTTTTACAGCCCCCTCAACTTTTTCCAATGATTTTGTCAGCTTCGGATCAATGTCGGCGGGATGAAGAATTTCTTCAACTGCTTTAGCTTTTTCCGCATCGGAAAGTTTATCCGAACGGCAGACTTTGGTTATTTTCTCCGCAGTGGCGGTTAATTTTTTGCCGCCGCCCATTCCGGAAGAATCCATGGCAGTCATCAGTTCCGGAACGACCAGCAGGCTGCCCAGCAGCGAACCGCCGACAATAAACCCGAAAATTATGCCGACCGACAGACGCAGCCAGTACGGCTTCGTATATTTCAACAGACGGAAATAGCTTTGTGCCTTAAAATCACGCTCATTCTCACTTACTCTTCCCATAACATTACACCATCGCGCTTTTCAGCACAATGCCTTTTCAATTGTCGAAACCACATATTCGAGTTGTTCCGGTTGGAGTTCCGGATATACCGGCAGCGCCAGAATTTCTTCAGAAGTTTTTTCGCTTACCGGGAAATCGCCTTTTTTATACCCGAGGCTCTGGAAACATTCCTGCTGGTGCAGGCACAGCGGATAATAAACATTGCAGCCGACGCCATTGTCGATCAGGTACTGCTTAAGCTCATTGCGTCTGCCGTTCGCCACCAGGATACAGAACTGGTTGTAAATATGGCGTACCGGAAAGTCAGCCAATGCCGGCGGCGTAACCTTGCCGCCGAGTTTGGACGCGGCAAACAACCTGGAATAAATCGCAGCGTTGCGCTGACGGCCTTCAGTCCATTTATCCAGCTCGCGCAGTTTGATTGAAAGTATCGCCGCCTGAAGCGAATCCAGCCGGAAATTACCTCCGATATACTTATGGATGTAAGTGGAACCCTGACCATGATTTCTGAATATTTTCAGCTTTTCATAGCGATCTGCATCATTAGTGGTGACAATGCCGCCATCGCCGAAACAGCCGAGGTTTTTGCTCGGGAAAAACGAAAAGCAGCCGTAATGGCCCATACTGCCGGTACGTTTGCCCTTGTATTCAGAGCCAATCGCCTGAGCGGCGTCTTCAATGACAATCAGGTTATGCTTTGCGGCAATCGCGTTAATCTTGTCCATATCGGCACATTGTCCGAAAAGGTGGACGGGAATGATCGCCTTGGTTTTCTTCGTGATTTTTTCTTCAATCTTCACCGGGTCAATGTTGAAAGTCTTCGGATCAATATCGGCAAAAACCGGAGTTGCGCCGACACGGGCAATCGCGCCGACTGTGGCAAAAAACGTAAACGGCGTCGTGATCACTTCGTCGCCCGCGCCGATGCCTTCAACCATCAGCGCAATAATCAGGGCATCCGAGCCGGAAGTTACTCCGCATGAATATTTAGTGCCGCAATACGCGCTGATTTCACTTTCCAGTTTTTCAACCTTTTTTCCCAGAATAAACATCTGGCTGTCGCAGACTTCCCCGATTTCCTTGAGGATTTCGTCCTTAAGCCCGGCAAACTGCTCTCTTAAATCCAGCAACGGTACGCGCATTTTTTGCACTCCAATTTATGTAAGGTATTAATTTTAAATGATGATATCAAAATTTATAATCAGATAATATAGCCCGTTTTGTGAAAAGTTTCACCCTCTTTGTCCGGTTTTTTGGGGAAATGTTTTGCCTGTGGCGAAAAATCGTGCTTGAACACAGTAAATCACGCACCGCGCAAGCTTATTTCACGTTCAGTTCATGAAGATTGTTTTTGCGGCGTTCCGCTATTCGGATGGAGAATAAAATTATCAACAGCAGTATTCCTGAGCAGGCGGATGTCAGCAATCCGGTTGTATGCAGCGGCGGCAGGGCGCGCAGTATTAATTCGCCGGCTTGTTCTGATTTTACGATGAAATGTTTATCCGTATCAAACCCTTTCAGGTCAGGGAAAAGAAGATTTCCGTCAATATCCCGCCAGTAATTACCCGGATTCTGGTTGACCAGAATATCTGAAGGTTCGGAACAGGTAATTACGATATAATTAGGGCTCCATTTTACATCACTCACCTTGCCTTTGAGCGCGAAAAATTCTCCTTGGTAATACGGACTGCCTGAGGCGAACCGTTTATTTTTATATTCACGCATATAACCGAGCATTGGCTCGAAATCAAACAATTGGGCAATGCCTTTATGCGTCGAAGCGTAGCGATTGTAGGCATGATTATTGAGGGTTAAAATGGAGTCGCTTGATTCTTTGACCTGGCCGATGACATCACTTTCCTTAACCCATACCATATTAGTCCAATTGCAATACTGGTTGTAAATCAGGCCGCAGACGGAAAGCATGATGAGCAGATACAACCGCCGCCGGTGCGGGGCTTCCGGAAATTTATCCAACAGCCAGTCCAGTCCGCGGCAGCAGCCGAACGCTATAAAAAAAACTACCAGCAGCCGCCAGCGAGAAATGCAAAAGAAGCTGGTAAACGGCGGGATTTCCCGAAGCCAGTAACCGGGCAGAAACTTACATGAAGAGTTAATGGTGAGCATTGATCCGATGATAAATCCCCAATGCCACCATTTTAACTCCCGGATTGCCGAGATGAAGAAGATTGTCAGCGCAATAATTCCGACATAGCAACCTATTTCAAACCATGACCAGTAGAACTTGACCACATCCGGAAATGTCACCAGATGTTGACCCGGGTAGATCAGCGCCAGCAGATAGTGGTGAAAACCGATATCAAAACGCATATTCATCGTTCTGGGATATTCCGAGCAAAACTTAAGTGTGGTAAGCAGGCGATAAGAGCCTGTCAGCAGGAATGTCAGCAACGCCAGCAGCGAGTTCAGTGCGAATTGCTTCGATTTTATATTGCGAATCCATTCAGCAATAAAAAAAAGTCCGGCAAATGTGGCGGCGATAAAAGTGGCATAATGCATTGAATGATTAACGGCCATGCCGGCAAGAAATCCCAGCCACAGCGCGGCGCGGATGCTGACATTGAGCCGCCGCAGGCAGAAAATCATCCATGGCAGCAGCGTGATTGAATTCATCACGGAATGACCTGCGGACATATGCAGCGCCAGCGCTCCGGAAAGCGCAAAGATTATACTGCCCCAGAATCGCGCCAGATAATTTCTGGCATAATCTCCCAGCAGCATCCACATGCCAACCGCGCCGCATAAAGTATAAAGCAACATGGATATGCGCAGGCCGTAAACGGCGCCAAAAATAATTACGCATACGGTCTCAATGCTCAATACTCCGAACTGCGGATTGGCGAATAATGGCGTTCCGCCAAAATGCCATGGATTCCAGAATGGGAATTGACCATATTCAACAATAGTTTTCCGAATGGCTTCATAGTTAGCCAGAAAAAAGTCCCAATCCACAAATTCGCCGAACCGGTCTGTGTAGCGCAGAAACGGAATCCAGCAAAAAATGATGATTGCCAGCATCGCTGTTATCCACCAGCCGCCGCATGACTCAAATTTCCGCAAGTTTTCTTTATTAATTTTAAACATAATTCAGTTATGGACGTTCTTCAAAAAATAATTGATTCGTACAACAGGCATATTCAGGAACGACGGCTGAAAATACGCAACAGCACAAACGGGACAAGCAGCATCTTCGAGAACTTCAGCTTGGAACCCGCAACATCATTCCATTGTCGCAGCGGCAGTTCTATAATTTTTGTTTCGCAAGCCGGAATTCCGTATATTTCTTTCGTGCGTTTCAGCAACTCAACGTCAAAAAGCCAGGCCGAGATAAACGGACGGTCAAAAAGTTTTGCCGCCAATTCCGTCCTCATCAATTTTGCTCCGCATTGAGTATCATAAACCTGCATTGACAGCAGTGCGGATACGGTAGTGGCGAAAACTCTGCCTAAATAATGTCTTGATACCTTGCGTTTGACTTTGGAACCCAGATGGGCCAGACGGCATCCCATCACCATTTCCACGTCCGGGCTGGATAGTTCCCGGATAAAAGCGTTAAGTTCAGACAGCGGAGTTGCCAGATCCGCATCCCAGAATCCGGTCAGCGCATTCCCGTCCTTAACGCTTGCCAGTATGCCATGGCGGACCGCAACCGCTTTCCCTGAGTTTTTCTCCAACCTAAGGACTTTGACGCGAGCAGAATCGACGGAAAATTTTTGTAATATCTCATAGGTATTGTCCGCGCTGCCGTCATCAACAAAATAGAACATCAATTCGGGATAACTGTCAAGGGCTTTTTTGAATGCCGGCAGATTAAGCCGCTTCCCTTCGTTAAAGCAAGGTATTACTAACGCGGTTTTCGGCATATCAGAGAACATTACTCACCAGAATTATAATTTAAAAGTATCAATAAAAACATTACATATTAAGGTATCTGTTTTCAGGCAAAATACAATGTCATCAGGAGCTGTTCCCGACGATGCATCGCATAATATTGCTTATGAAATCGTCATTTAAAGCACAAATTTCAATATAATTTTTGATTTTTGCTTAATTCGGACAATCTTAAAACAGTTATGATGTGATTTTTGTCATTTAACATTAAAAAAGAGCGATAATGCCGATACAGGCCAAAAATAATAATATCATTGACATCTCAATTGAGACCGTGGCGTTCGGGGGCAGCGGCGTAGGCCGCTATTCTGGCATGGTGTGTTTCGTGCCATATACTTTGCCGGGCGAAACCGTCCGGGCCAGAATTCTCCAGGAAAAGAAAAGTTTCATCATGACGGAACTGCTCCAGGTTCTGACGCCATCGCCTGAGCGCATCGTTCCGGCCTGCCCGTTCGCCGGCAAACTTTGCCCCGGCTGCGCTTATCAGCACATGAGATACGATTGCGAAGTTGAAATCAAAGATCAGCAGTTCCGCAATTTCATAAGCAGGATAAAAGATATCAGTCCCGCTGTTTTCAAGCCGCCGGTGAAATCGCTGCGGGAACTCTATTACCGCAACAAAATAATACTGCATTCCAGCTTTGACAAAGACGAAAAACGGCTCGGATATTTTATGTCGGACAACCGCACGGTCCTGGACATTCCGTGCTGTCCGCTGGCCTCTGAAGCCATCAATGCCAAATTGAAAGCTCTGCGCGACGACCCGGGATTTTCCCATACTTTGCGTGACGGCATGACCGTCACGTTCCGTGAAACAGCCAATGACGGCGTCATCTTCTGGCGCAACTCGCCGCCGGATAAAATCAGTTGGCTGAAAGAAGATACCGTCTGCGGCAAAGTTTCCGTGCCGGCCGGCAGTTTTTCCCAAGTCAACCCGTCCTGCCGGGATGCCTTGATGCTTGCTGTCTCCGACATCCTTAAAGCGGAAAAACCGGAAACGTTCATTGACCTTTACTGCGGAAGCGGACTTTTTTCCGTTGCCGCGGCGGCGTCCGGCGTTCCCAAAATCATCGGCGCCGACCTGGACGGGCCGGGCATTAAAGCCGCGGAATATAATCTGTCCGGCTTCAGCTCTAAATCCACGTTCGCCGCCGGAGAAATCGCCGGCATCATGCCGGGCATACTCAAAAACATTGCCCCGGACGGTACCGTGCTGGCGATTGATCCGCCGCGCACCGGGCTGGACAATAAAACACTGAACCTGCTCTGCTCGTCACGCCTGAACAAGATTATTTACGTTTCCTGCGCACCGGACACCTTGCAGCGGGATCTGCAAATTCTCTGCGTACACGGTTTCGGGATTGAGTCAGCCGGAATTATTGACATGTTCCCGCGTACTGCACATTTTGAAACTCTTACCTGGCTCAGGAGGACATGATGGATACTGAATCAAGCCAGGGCCATCGTGAGCGGCTCCGGAAAAAATATTTGCAGAACGGCATCGGCGCGCTGCACGACTACGAACAACTTGAATTGCTGCTGACATTCGTCATTCCCAGAAAGGATGTCAAACCCATCGCTAAAAACCTGTTGAAAACCTTTAAATCATTTTCCAGGGTGTTCGATGCTTCACTTGAAGATCTCCGCGGCGTTGACGGCATTGGCGAAAATACCGCCGTCTTGATTAAGCTGGTCAAAGATTCCTGCGGCAAATATCTTGAGGATAAAACCCTCTGTTCTGATGTCGTCACCAACCCGTCGTCGGTAATTGATTTCGTTCGCATGTCGCTGGGCGGGCTGAAAAATGAGACGTTCATGATCATTTACCTGAATGTTAAAAATCATGTCATTGATTACGAGACTTCTTCCGGCACTGTAGACTATGCCGCGGTTTATCCGAGAAACATCATTCAAGGCGCGCTGCGCCGGAATGCCACCGCCGTCATCCTGGTTCATAATCATCCCAGCGGACATTGCGATCCGTCCAAAGAAGACCTCACCCTGACCGCCACGGTAAAATCAGCATGCAAAACGATCAGCATAAATCTGCTGGATCATATTATCGTCGGTAAAAGCGGCTATATCAGCATGGCAGAGAAAAACTTGATAAATTAGTGCATACAGAGGCCGCATTTCCCTCTTCTTCAAAGAGTATCGCAAGCATCTCTGCTTGCGATTTCAGCTCAAGCTGGAAGCTTGAGTACTTTTAAAATCCGCAAATAAATAAACTTACGGCTTGATGGACTGGGGTAATCCGTTTTTATTCATCTCCGTAATGACGTCAAGCGCCTCCTGGCAGCCATTTTCCGCGGCTTGCCTTAAAAGTTCAAGCGCTTTCTTCAGATCTCTTGGAACTCCATTGCCGCCGTTATAGTAAATCACTCCAGCCCGGTAAAGCGCATAAGCGTTGTCTTCCTTCGCCGCTTTTTTCAGATAGAAATCCAGTTTTTCACGGGATTCGGTTTTTGTATCCAGTTTGGCTTTCCGGTTGGTTTTATTCGACCAGAACCCCTGGGATATCTGCACGGCTTCCTGCTCGTCGTCCCAAAGCATCGAATCCAAGAGGAACGCCGCTTTTGAATTGCCCTGCTTTGCCGCTTTTTTCAGCATTTCCTTGGCCTTATCATTATTCACCTCATTTTTCCCCTGCGTCATCTTCAAATTTTCAAGCGACATCCGCGCAAAAATGAACTGGGATTTCTCATTGCCCTGCTCGGCTGATTTCTGGAAGTATTCGAATGCTTTAGTCCAATCTTCATTGACTCCGATACCGTCATAATACATTTGCGCGACCTGATACTGCGCCTGTTCATTGCCCTGGTCGGCGGACTTTAGAAAATATTCGAATGCTTTTGCGCTGTCTAAAGGCGTGACCATGCCGTCATAATAAATCCGCGCGGTCTCATACTGCGCCAGCGGATTACCCTGATCGGCGGACTTTTTAAAATACTCAAAAGCCTTTAAGGCGTTCACTGGAACGGCAATCCCGTTTTTATACATTAACGCAATTCGATATTGCGCCAGCGGATTACCCTGATCGGCGGAATTCAGAAAGTACTCGAATGCTTTTAGATTGCTTTGAGTCACTCCGGTTCCGTCATAATACATCTGCGCCATGAAGCATTGCGCTTTATCATTGCCCATATCAGCGGACTTCAGGAATAATTCCAGCGCCTTCGCCTGGTCTTTGGGAACTCCAAGTCCGTCGTTGCAGATTACCGCGTTTCTATAAAGTTCCGCTGCTTGAATCCTGATTTTTAATGCTCTGGCTTCCGCCTCCGCTTTTTCGCGTGCGGCTTTGGCTTCCGCTTCTGCTTTTTCCTTTGCCGCTTTGGCCATGGCCTCCGCTTCCGCTTTAGCGGCGGCTTCCGCCTCCGCTTTTTCTTTTTCCGCCTTGGCCTTGGCTTCTGCTTCCGCCTTCTCTTTTTCCGCTTTAGCAGCGGCTTCCGCTTCCGCCTTTTCTTTAGCGGCTTTGGCTTCCGCCTCCGCCTTTTCTTTAGCGGCTTTGGCTTCCGCCTCGGCTTTTTCTTTTTCAGCTTTGGCCTTGGCAGCCGCTTCGGCTTTTTCTTTTGCGGCCTTGGCTTCCGCCCTGGCCACCGCTTCCGCCCTCGCTTTTACTGCCGCCTGGTGCGCGGAATAAAGCCATACGCCGACACCGCTGACAATAACAATCAGCAGACAGGCGCCGGCAATAATAAATAAATTTTTCCTGGATTTTTTCTGAACCGGACCGGTCGAATCTTTCAGCCCCTCGATTTGTGCTAACTCTTCCGCGGATAAATCTTCGAAATCGCTGACCTCCTCATCTTTGACAGCAGGCGTTGTGACCGGCGGGCGCGCCGCCGTATCTTTATTGCTGTTATCTGCCCCTGTCTCAATGACATTGCTGTCAGCTTCTTTTTCCGACATATCCGTCTCTTCTTTAGATTGGCTTTGGTTATTCATTTTCAGTAATTACCTTTTAATTCCGGATGAAACTTAAATTTACAAGGACAAAAAAATCATCAGCGCTCTTCAACATAACCTGTGTTTTTGTACAGTTCTCATGAACGGCTTTTCGTGCCGCCTGCTCGTGAAAACATGCTCCTGACAAGCAATCCGAACATCAAATCAAGATATTCAGTTAAAATTCAACAGGTTACCTTATTCCATTTTCTTAAGATAATTTATCAATACCACAATTCAAATATAAATTCTAATAATGGCCGGATTTGCAAAAGAAGTCAGGGGAAAAGTTTTTTAATTGCCTGATCCGGTTCAGCCCGTCTGGCGGTGAAAGGAACAGAAATCCGGAGAACGGCAGAGGAAACGATGAAGATGCCGTCTTAGGAGCCGTCCAAAAATAACCTTTACATCTTCGCGATTCTCCCGAATGCCTTCGGGTTTGCCGGTTCGTTACATACCTTCAGGTATGCGCCTCTCCGGCAATTCCCAAAATCACTTCGGGATATTTCGCGAAACTTGTCAAGTTTATTTCTTTACAGCTCCTTAAATTATTTGACGAAAATATTTCGTGATGAAGTAGATTATTAACCATTTCCGGATTATTTTTCCTATATTATGAAAAGTGAATTTCCTGTCAGACATATAGATATGCAGCTTATAGTCGAGCCGGACGACGGCATCGAACCTATTCTGCATGTAATCGCCTTGACAAAAAAATCGCTTGACATCAAACAGTTCAAGTTCAATGAACCGAACCTGATCCAGGCGACCATCGATGCGATGCGACGCGGCGTACAGGTCCGCGTCATGCTCAATCCGACACGCTCCACCGGCGAACGCGACAACGACGAGATTTTCCGGAAGCTGGAGGCGGAGGGCGTGGCAGTTCGCTGGACTAATCCCGCCTTTCAGGTAACACATGAGAAGAGCCTTGTGTCTGATGGTGCGCAGGCGCTGATTTCCTCGTTCAATTTCTCCCCGAAGTATTTCGTAAAAACCCGGGATTACGGGATTCTTACTTCGATCCCAAGTTTAGTCAGCGAAATCTCCGCTTGTTTCGAGGCGGACTGGGAACGGAAAGCTTTCACGCCGGCCCCGGCGCTGCCGCTCGTCTGGAGTGTTGGCGATGCGCGGCAACGGTTGTCCGACTTTATTTCCGGCGCCCAGGAGACGCTTGAAGTGCAGCACATCAAATATGTCGAGGGAATCCTGCTTGAACGGCTTGTCGAGGCGCATCACCGGGGGGTGCATGTCCAGATTTTGACTGGCGGACTGCACGGCATCCCAATCCGTGATGTGCCGGAGACCTGCGCATCACTTCGCATACTCCACCGGGCCGGAATCAAGGTCCATTCTCAAAGGCGTCCCAAACTCCATGCGAAGTTGATGGTGGCCGATGGGAAGCGCGCCTTGCTCGGCTCGACAAACCTGCACCGTCACGCATTCGAGGTCCGTCGCGAACTGAGTATCATCGTCGATGAGGAATCCATCATTTCCAGACTTCGTTCCGCTTTCGCCGCCGACTGGGAAAGCAGTGAGTTTTTCCATGCGCCAAATCCGTTTGAGGCGATCGCCGACGATCCCGGGGCCTTTGACTTATGAGCGGCCCGGAAGCGGACAAAACTACTGACGGTACCGTTTTCTCCTCCCCCAGCACCGCTGCGATTTTCATTTGTTTCGCCAAAATGACGCTTGTCAGCTTCGGCGGCGGCCTGACCGCCTGGTCGCGGCAAATACTGGTTATGGAAAAGCGGTGGCTCTCCGATGACGAATTCCTGGAGATTCTCTCGCTCAGCCAGACGCTTCCCGGGTCAATCAATGCCAATCTGGCGGTCATCGTGGGACGTAAACTCAAAGGAATGACTGGGGCGGTTTCCGCCATTCTCGGGTTGACGCTTCCTGCGATGATTATTCTTGCCGTCCTGGTTTCTCTTTATATCTGCTACAGTTCGAATTTCGCGGTGGACAAGGCGCTCGACGGCGTCACCTGCGCCTGCGCAGGCCTTTCCGCGGCGACCGCATGCCATCTTGGCAGGAAGCATTTCAAAAAGCCCGTGAGCCTCTTTTTCGTCATCGTCGCGGTGCTTCTCGTCGGCGTTTTTCGCTTCTCGCTGATCCCGGTGCTGCTTTCGCTCGGACCGCTGAGTGCGCTGTGCGTGTGGCTTACAGGTATGCGTAAAACATCCCCGGAGAAAACGCCATGAAAGACAATGCACTCCTCCAAATCGCACTGATTTGCCTCTCCCTGTCGCTCCTGGCGTTCGGCGGCGGCAAGAGTTTGATTCCAGAGTTGCACAAAGAGGCGGTGACAGAACTCAAATGGATGAACGATGAGCGTTTCGTGGATCTTTTCGCCATATCACAAACAGCGCCGGGGCCGTCGATACTTTTTGTGAGCCTGATCGGCTATCAGGCCGCGGGATGGGCGGGCTTCCTCATCGCCGCGCTCGCCGTGCTGCTGCCCGAGTTCATCCTCGTGTATGCCATATCCGTCACCTGGGCCGGTATCCGCGAGAAGCCGATAAGCCACATCATTGCAGAGGGAGTGGCTCCAGTGACGCTTGGGCTCCTGCTCTCGGGCGCCCTCGTTGTCGCTAAAGGCTCGATCCACGGAACCGGCGGAGCGGTTGTTGCCATTGCCGCCTTCCTCATCTTCAGTCTGACAAAGATTAACCCTCTCCTCGTGATGGGGATTGCCGCCCTCGCCGGATTGATGGGTTGGGTGTGAGGCATATTTCCCCAAAAGATAAAAATTACATCAGAAATTGACGTCTTTTAAAATCCGCTGCCGGATAAAAAAATGTTTTCTTGCTAAATAGACCTTTTAAAAACAGAAATATCCTCTATATTAAAGATTCAAGGCATCATTTTATGCGCCCGTAGCTCAGCTGGATAGAGCGTCTGCCTCCGGAGCAGAAGGCCGGGGGTTCAAATCCCTCCGGGCGCACCAATTTATGCAAAAAATATGCAAAATAAAATTTGCATACTTGCCAATAGTAGCATATTTTAGCACACATTAAATTATTTTAATAACAGGTGCTGAAATGCCGGTCTACAAACAGCAATCCAAGACGCAAGACGGACTCCTAAAAGAGTCTGAGTTCTACCATTACCGCTTTATGATAAAGGGTAAAAACCACAACGGCGTATGCAAAGGCTGTACGACTGAGGCCGATGCCAAAAAGTTTGAAAAAGACATTAAAGCCGAAGCTCTTCAACTGTCAAAGCAAAAGACGGTTACTGCTTTAGTGGAAAACTATCGTGACATCTTAACCGGCGGAACCCCCATCCTGCTGGATGATGCTTATGAACTGTCCCTGAACAAAACCAGAAAGCGTCAACCATCAGAAGCGCTTAAGAAAGCCAAGCGGATTTACTGGCTGGACTTTGTTGCTTTTATGCATAACAAATATCCGGATATCATCAAACTTGCCAGCGTCCAGACAACCCATGCTGATGCTTACATTAACCACCTGAGGACAAAAGGACGCTTCAATACAGAAATCACATTTAAGAGTAAAAAGAAAACCTGTACCTACCAGTCCAAGGAGAAACTGTCTCCACGAACCTGCAATGTTTACCAGCATACGCTAGCGGAAGTATTCAATAAACTACGTACAGATTCCGGTCTGATTAATAATCCCTTTGACGATATAGAAAAGCAGGACAATGAATATGAAAGCCGCGAGGCATTCACAGAAAAAGAACTGGCCTTAATCAGGGATAACGCCAATGACTTCGTCCGGGCTATCTTTAGTGTAGGGATTGCGACTGCACTGCGAGAAGGCGATATCTGCACTTTAAAGTGGTCGGAGATAGACTTCAAAAATAAACTTATTACCAGAAAAATGAAAAAGGTGCGCAGGTACGTAGAAATACCGATCATGCCGCCGATGCAGGATTTCCTGCTGGTGCAAAAGGAAAAAGCTGGAGATAGTGAATATGTTTTGCCGGAACATGCCGCGATATATAAATCAAACCCTTCAGGCATCAGTGCCAGAGTTAAGAAATTCCTTGAAGGCTTGGGGATCACCACTACGAAAAAAGTCGAAGGTCGCGACCGTGCAGTCTCAATCAAGGATGTCCACAGCCTCCGCCATTCATTCTGCTATTACGCAGGAATTTATGGTGTTCCTCTTATGATTGTACAGTCCATCGTCGGGCACATGACCCCGGAAATGACAAAGCATTACCAAGCTCATGCAACCAGAGAAGCCAAGCACGAAAAAATGCTTCAGATGCCTGACTTTATGGGATTATCCGGAGTGAATGTAAAGGCATTGCCTGCGTCTGAGCTAGACCAGTTAAAAGCGCAGCTCATTGACCGCGTCAACGCCGTAAATAATATCGACTCAATCAAGGCGGCACTGACAGTTCTGAAAGATTAACGTTTTCAGTGAGGCGCAGCGTCTACAAATTTACATTTAACAGGTTTCCTGTCGCCTCAATCTGTGTTTTTTGTTTTTTTAGATGTTTCCCCTTAAAATCGCCATATTTTACGGCATAATACATGGAGGACTTCCTTTCCTCTATTATCCAGTCCAGCTTAAAACGACTCTTTTTCCGGGCATAATACATGGTAGAGAATTTAGCTCCTACCCTGTGTTATTACGGCCTTACCGGCCTCCAACAACAATTGGTGGCCGCTACGGGGCGTATGCCCTGCCTGGCCGCCTATTACAAAGAGAGGTGTAATATGAGTCCAGCAGCAGCTTTGATTCTTGAAATGCAGATCTACCCGATCATTCGGAACACCATCCCGAGAAAGGCCAAACCCATCGGCTCCGAAGATTATAAGGAGCTTGTCCAGGACACTGCCGCCACGGCGGCGGCGATGATCGATGCCATGGAAAAGTCCGGCAAAGCACCGATTCCCAGCAGCATCGCCTACTACTCTATCCAGCGTACCAAGTCCGGAAGGCGCTCCTATGGTGACAGCCGCACCGATGTGATGAATCCCGGCTACCAGATGGATAATGAAGGCTCCGTATGTTCCTTGCAGGCTCCGGTCGGCGGGGAAGATGAAGACTTTACCGTCGGCGATATGATCGCAGCCAGAACAGAAGACATCGCGGCAAAAGTTTTACGGCAGATAGACTGGGATGACTTCATGCAAACCCTCGATGCCAGGAAGCGCACGATTGTGCAAGAACTGATGGTCGGCGGCGGCACCGGCGACATTGCCAGACGGCTGGCCGTCACTTCCGCCAGGATTGTCCAGCTAAAGCGGGAAATCGGACAGGCTATCCGGAAGTTCATGGGTGATGCCATTCTCGTTGATTCCGTCAGCGAGTCCGTCTGGCAGCGGGATATCCGGTGTCTCCGGGAACGGAACGAATGGAAACATACGAAGATCGACCAGATGGACGATCCGGAACAGGCGAACATCGCCGAGACCATGTTCGGATGATATCAACGACAGTGAGCCGGGAGGTAACAGCGCTCCGGCGTTATTCAACATACCTCCATCCGGAGAGAGCCAAAGTCATAATTTGTTAATATCATTTTCTAACTGAGTGAGCGAGATGATGATTTCATCAAATGAAGGGGGTTGTTGAAACATCATCAGTTGCATATTGTCGTAATCCTTGCGTAATCCGGCAAGCCGGATTGCGCCGGGAATCAGTCTGAATGTTCCCGGCAGCGCTTTTTCATATTGAGCCCAGCCGCAACGGAAGAAATACTGCTTATGTTCAACCACACGCTTCAGCAGTGATAAATCTCCCAGGGCTTTTGCCCGGATATCTGTTCCTGACAGCATGGCTAGATCATAGTAATGTCTGGACAGCCTTGAAGGCAGAGTTTTGTCATCGGGCCGGTGCGCCTCCTGATGCAGTATCGTGGCCTTCTCCCAGAACGTCCGCGCAGCCGTCATCACTTTCAGTTCGCAGTCAGGTTCTTTGAAGGCGTCTGGAAAGATTTCGGCGGCATAAGGCCTGATTTTCGACAATGACGAAGGCCACATGTCAGACTTGCTGCCGAACTCCAGTTTTACCGCAGGCCTGATATAATCCGGAACCTTTAGCGTGGATGGATAATAGAAAAGCAGCGTCTGGGCGTCATTGTCCGAGGCATCCGGTTCAATCTTCCATCCGCCTGACTCTTGAAGCACCTGAGTGAAAGAGACCCGGATCAGAGTGGCAAGCTCACCGTTTATGTATGCGGAACAGGCCTTCATCATTTGCTCTATGACTTTCTCCCGGTCCTTCCTTGCTGTGATGATATTCGGATCATGGTCTCCGGTAAATCCCAGCAGCTCCTTGCCGATGGTAAGGTCTATGTCCTCAGAAAACCTTTTTATCACATTATGGACTTTTGACAACGAGGTGCCGCCCTTGAAGATCAAATGCTCTTTGAGAACATCAATCTCAAATATTCTTTTCAGAGTCCAGCATACCCAGAAGTCTTTTTCGATCAGCGCGGCATCAATTCCTTTTCTCGCCCCCGCTTCCTCGAACATAAGCTTGCGGAATTCCGGTGATTCTTTTGCTATCCTGTTCATTTGTCTCCTGCTGATACTATTCTTCTGATTTCATCATATATCCAGCCTTCCACATAGCGGGCATTTTTCAACAGTCGCTGGCAGTCGCTGGCCGTGAATCTTTGCTTGAGCGCTTTTGCCGACGGCTCATCGATAGCATTTTTCCCTAAGTGGCGGATGGCATTGGTGACCAGCGCGGTGATTTCGGTTCCTTGCTGGAGCTTGCCCGGTGGAACGTGCTTGAATGTGATATCCATTTTGCCGATTGCAATCTTTCTGCTCCGCCCGTCTGTAAGATAGACGATCTGGGCAGGCACCTGAGTGGAAAGGCCAAGCATATTGGCGGCAAGCGCTCCGCTCGGCTGGATACGCATACTCGTACTCCTGGCAATCGCCAGCGCCGCCTGGTGCATGTCCGGGCTTAACTCCCCTCCCAGTTCGGCATTATAACGGGGATAGTCATAAAGTCCGCGGGCTATTCTTCTTATTTTTCCAGTCGCGGCAAGCTTGGACAGGGCGACATCGATAGAGCCACGAGCACCAATGTCGGCAAAATCCTTATTGGAGAAGGCATACCCCTTTCCGTGTCCAATAATTCTCGCATATATTTTATAATCAACGCTATGCATATTTATATATATGTCCTTAAATTTAGAAATACAATACCATATATCTAAAATTAGTCAATGACTGAAGTAGATAAATTTTCTGTGAACTTTGCTGTTTGAACTTGATGTCCACGATTTTGAGAGAACCTTTCCATTCGTGCTGCTACTAATCGGAAGAGCTACGAATGGAGTCTTTACAGGTTACTGTAATTGCGGCTCCGGCTGCCGGTATAAGACAATAAACATTTCAAACGGGCATGGTACGCGAAGTGCCATAGGGGCCATCTTTGGTTCCCTGTCGTAATTTTACGACAGGGCAGACGCCGCGACGCAGGCTGGAGACAGATGCCTTTTTTTAGGTGGTATCCGATTGATCAACCTTTGTAACCCTATAAAATCAACTTAGAAATGATATTATCACTCGCTATAAATAGAGTCAAATGAGGGCGAGTTACCGGATTGCCCGGCACTTTTCCCCCAAGTGCTCTCAGAACCGTGCGAGCAACTTTCATTGCACACGGCTCGCCGAGTATTAATAACTGTTGAGACTTGCATTGTTTACCTCTATTGACCGGCTTGCTCCCAGTCGAATTTTTGCTGCGACATAATTGAGTTTGCTTTTCGGTACGGGCGTACACATAAGATATTCCCGCACCAACTTTCCCTTTTCGTTTACTGTTTCGGCCATCCATGATTTCTGTCCGCCTTTGGGATTTATGGGCGATGATGAACATCGTTTAGTCCAGCGTTGCGCGGCTTCCGACAAACGGCAGTTGTTCTTTCTACTGACGTATTTTCCATAGATGAACCATGTATGCGATAGTACCGATCTCATGATTCGGCTTGGCGCATTAACACACCGGTAGTACGTCATCCAACCTCTCAACATGCTGTTGAGTTTGCGAATAACTTCTACTTCAGGCGTACTCAGCTTTTGACAGATTTTCTTGATGTCGTTCAGCTTGGATTGTGCCGATTTGTAAGGAATAGCCAGCTTAACCCTGGGTTGAACTGGAGAATCTGTTTTCTTGTCCATGATTTTATAGCCAAGAAACTTTAGTCCTTCCGTGATATGTGTGATCGCGGTTTTCTCCGGGCTAAGCACCAGATGAAGTTCATCTTCCACCCATCCGGTCAATTGTGACTTGATTCTTTCTGCTTCGGCTTTCGGTAAACTTCGCAGTACAATAACGAAATCGTCTGCATACCGTACATAGGTAATTCTTGGCTTAATGGGTTGTGACAGGTGTGGAATTGTGCCCCTCAGTTTCAAGAGACTTTTAAGTTCGATTTTTGCGTTAGCTTCGGAAGTAGCGAGTTTGCAGTTCCTGAGCGTTCTTCGCAGATTGCCGATTCTTTCATTAGCCCTTTTCCATTCAGGGTTTGCTCGATCTCTGTATTCTTGAGGCGTTTGTATGGCAGTCTGATTGGCTCCGAATTCCGTATGTACATATTTATCTAGCTCATGCAGAAATATGTTCGCCAGAATTGGAGAGACAATTCCACCCTGTGGAGTTCCGGCTTTCGTCGGATTCCATCTTTCCCGTTCAAAGTAACCGGCTTTAAGAAACTTTGCAATAAGTCTAAGAAAGCGGTCGTCTTTGATTCGCTTCTGCAATAACATCATAAGTTTTTGATGACAAATATTGTCAAAACACCCTTTGATATCGCCTTCAATTACCCAGTCGATCCGCACTCTGGGATTGTCATAAATCTGCGCCAAGGCAGTGTGACATGCTCTGTGCGGTCTGAACCCATGCGAACAGTCCATAAAAATGGGCTCATACAGTGCTTCAAGAATGATCTTAATGCCGCACTGGACGATTCTGTCCGCAAACGTGGGAATTCCTAGCGGTCGCTTTTGTCCCGGTTTATTCTTCTTGAACTGAGCCGCATTTGCGGCGAGAAATACGGAAAAAACAGTAATTTTGCTGGCGTTTTGACAATAAAAAAGATACCGTTCTTTAAACACAAACCCGGGCAAGCAGCCCGAAAGGACGGTATCCATGTTAAAATTA
>CAIKZE010000305.1 GCA_903831825.1 uncultured Lentisphaeria bacterium
ATAACCGTTATGTTCAACGAGACTCCAAAGTCTCGGAGTTGTTTAAAAAAATGATAGCCGTTGTGCGCGACGAGACTCCAAAGTCTCGGAGTCATGTGTCCCAAATGGGTTTTGGTGTAGTGCCGTCCGTCTCGGACGGGGTTTTAAATCCTCCCTCTCAGAGAGCGGGCACTACACCGGAACAGATGTCCAAAATAGGTGAGGAAGCGAATAGCTGTTCTGTTCAACGAGACTCCAAAGTCTCGGAGTTGTTTTAAAAAATGATAGCCGTTGTGCGCAACGAGACTCCAAAGTCTCGGAGTCATGTGTCCAAAATGGGTTTTGGTGTAGTGCCGTCCGTCTCGGACGGGGTTTTAAATCCTCCCTCTCAGAGAGAGGGCACTACACCGGAACAGATGTCCAAAATGATCCCGCAGGCGCGGGATTATCAGTTAACGACTATCTTAACCAGATGTCGTAAGGGTTGTTTGAAAATCATAAAACAGTATGCTCAAACGGTCTCTAAAAACTCGGGATGCTGGACTATTTCCGATATCTTTGTGCTATAAGGCTGTCCATAATGTCCATAATGTCTATCGCGCAGAGGAAACCCATGAGTCCTATGGGTCCTATGGGTCCTATGGAATTGGACAGGGTGTCCAAAATCTGGCGCGGGGCTGTCCAAAATGATAATGTCCATAATGTCCATAATGTCCAAAATGTCTATCGCGCAGAGGAAACCCATGAGTCCTATGGGTCCTATGGATCCTATGGAATTGGACAGGGTGTCCAAAATATGGCGCGGGGATGTCCAGAATGAGGGTGGCTCCCGCGTCCGCGGGATGCGGACAGGGTGTCCAAAATATGGCTGCTCCCATAAGCCTCATAAGACCCATAGGCCCCATAAAAGCATTGCGAGAAGTGGAATATCAGATTCTGGCGACAGTCATGCCTGGAACAAACCGCACCGGCAAACGGGTGTTTTCCGGCGGCATTGCCGGATTGTCGATAATCCGGCAGAGCATCTCCGCACCGGCGACTCCAAGCTGGAAAGACGGCGAAAGGTATGTCGTAAGCTGGAACTGCGCAGGCAGCATCAGACCGTCCGCCCCAGTCAGGGAGATGTCTTCCGGAATGCGCAGATGAAATTCACCGGCGGCCTTGATTACCCCCAGCGCGACATAATCATTAGCGGCGACAATGCACGTCGGTTTCAGCTTTTCCCTGAAGATTCTGGTTGCGGCCGCGTAGCCGACATCAGGATTGAAACCGGTTTCTTCGGTGACCATAAAGGGCGCCAGACCGGCCTGACTCATCGCATCCGCAAATCCCCGGTTTCGCTCAACCCCGGAAAAGGACGTTTCCAGGGCCGGAATATAAGCGATCCGACGGTGTCCCTGCGACACGACGTACTCGACAATCCGGCCCATGCCTTCATAATCCTGGGCATTAACCTGACTGCCGGTGATTTTGCCGAATCCGCCTTGCACGGCCACCAGCGGAGCGCCTTCCGCAATAAGTTCATAGATAAACTCATCGCGGCTGGTAAGTCCCCAGGCGATAAAACCATCCACCATTTTGCCGCGGCTGAATTTAAGATATTCCTTGTTGGCAATGAAATTCTCCGTCATGGACGCGATGGTGACGTACATGGAGTGTCCGGACAGGAACTTTTCCACGCCGCCGATAACCCCGGCCAGGTTATAGTCAATGTAATCATATTCGGATTCGACATGAATGCACTCGGGCGGGGCCAGCAGGGCAATAGTATTGGATCGGTTTTTCAACATCCGCACCGTATGCATATTCGGATAATACTGCTGTTCATCGCAAATCTGCAGAATCTTCGTCCTGAGCTCGGCGGATATCTTTTTCGACGGGGAATCCTGCAGCGCGCGCGACACGGAGGCCACCGATACCCCGGCTTGCCTGGCGATTTCCCTGATATTTACATTTTCCGTCTTTTCCGACATAAACGTATTCTTTCCTTCAAACTAAATTTTATATTCAACCCCGGCGACAAACTGCGAATCAGTATTGCCGACCGCCACAGACAGCGTCAACGGGCTGCGGCAGAAAAGCAGCCGGACATGAATCAAATAATACTTACACCCTGTCATTGGAAATGCAAACGTACTTCCGCCTTCCGTCCGGTGAAATGCCGGCAGCGCCGGCTGCCGCCCGTGATAATTCAACATCTGGCGGCCATCAATCCAGGCGGTGATTCCGGTATCGGCGCAGGCCATAGTCACAGTGTCGTCCCTGGTTTCCGGGATTTTAACGAAAGAAAACAGGTGCATGTGATTGAAGCAACTGACATATGGCGAAAGGTCGAGTTGGGTCCCGTAAAAAATCTTCCGGTCTTCCTGATATATGGTCTGACCGGGCCCATTTACCATTAATGTCTTTTCAATTTCAAGCGCCTCATTCTCGCTTATGCCCGGCATCACCAGCCAACTGGCCGGCGGCAGCAGTTCCGACGGATTATAAGTTACCGGCCGGTATGCCGGAAAAGTCTTTGCCGGATCGTTTTCCAGCGCAAGGCTGATTTTCTCCGACAGCGTAATAATCCGGGCGGTGAATTCATCAATGGAGCGCGGCAAGCCGGGAATTTCCCGCAAAAACTCACTGACCGTAATCTCCGGATTCATTTCCCTCGTAAGACGGTCCGGGAATGCCTCCGTGCCGTGCAAAATGCCGAACAACGCCCCGCAGGTAGCTCCGGTACAATCAGTATCCATGCCAAAATTTACGGCATGAAGGACAGTCTGCTCAAAGTCATTTTCCCCATACAGCATGGCGGCAACAATAAAGCATATTTCCATTACACAGTCCGTAAAGTTGTGGCTGCCGAACCGGTCCATGATGCGCCGGCGCAGTTCAGAATAAGGAACATGCCCGTTCCAAAGTTCGGTCACAAACTTAATTCCCCCGGCAGTCCGGCAATCCGCGGGAATGTGCTTCAACCCCTCCGCCATGACATCCCGCAAGCTGCTTCCGGTAAATGCCGCGCTGCATGTTGCGGCAATAAAAATCTCCGCCCATACCCCGTCGCCGCAGTGATCCACGCTGGCGTCCTGCGACGCCAGATATGCCGCCACTTCAGGACGTCCGGGCGCCAGGCAAGCCCATATTTCCGCCCTGATCGCCGCGCCCATCCCGTCAGTAAACCAGTTGTCAACAGCGCCGGACAGCGGGGGATTCAAGCCCCGCCGCATATTTCTCAAGGCCGCGCCATATTCGTCCATCCCGTATTTGATATGCTGCTGCCAGCAGTCAACCAGCGCGGCGGAATCCAGCTCCAAACCGAATTTTTCGGCATACAGCATCCACAGCAACTGCAACTCAAGGTCATCATTCGGCCCCTGGTCCAGATAAATGTCTTTTGCCGTCAGGAATAATTGATACGGCACGCCTTCGTAGGGGGCGCCGATACCGCCGCCCATAGCCTTTCCCATCCAGCAGGCGCGAACTTTGTTTTCATAAACGCTTTTGTCTATTTTCATTAACTAACCTTATGCTATAAGTTTTTGCGCTTCTATTTCAGCCTTGCGCCACCAGCCGATTATCTTCCGGTATTGGTGCAAGGCCTCCAAATCCGGCTTTACAGATACTTCAAAAGTAACTGCTCCGGAATAGTTAATCTCCAACAATGCTTTAATCGTCTCTTCCCAGGGGATGGTGCCGTCGCCTGGAAACAGATGTTGGTCAAAGTACTTTGATGACTGGATGAACTGGCCTGGCAGCGCCACTCCGGCCAGCGCGGCATGGTTGTCGTGGAAATGCGTTTCAAAAAGTTTTTTCCCGGCAAGTTTGATCCATTGCGGAACCGCTTCGCCGAAGGCATGGGCATGTCCGGAATCGACACAGAATCCGACGTTCGACCTATCAACCGTCTTTATCAGTTCCGGCAGCAAATTGATATCCGCCAGCGGCTCAAATCTGCCGACATTCTCCAGTGCAATCCGCATCTCCGCCGCGGCGGCCTTTTCCGCCATCTCCCTCAGGTTTTCCGCCGCCGTTTCAATAATGCGCGTCACTCCATGAGCAGCCGCTTCCTTCTCAAAACCGGCAAAGATCGACTGGACGTCAAGGTGCCGCCCGCTGATTCTGCCGGGATGGAAAACCATGGTTCCGGTCCCTAACTGATGACAGAACCGGACGGTTTCTTCCATGATCTGCCGTACCGGAGCCTGGCTATCCGCCAACGGAGCAAATACCGGCAGCAGACAGTGATGAGAGGATATTTCAAAGCCGTGATGGCGAATGATTTTCCCGATCCTGACCGCGGCTTTGGACAAATCGAAAGCCAGCGGTTCCTCACGGTGCAGGCCGGCAACCATCACGCTTGAAATCCCCGCGGCAGCCAGCAGTTCCAGTTGCGCGGCGATCTCCCTTTCCGGTTTCAAGTGGATGATTCTGCCATTCCAGTTGATAATTTCCACCGGAAAACTTAAATTAAATTTTCGTTTTTCAATCATGATTGCGTCAGTTACTCCATAATGCAAGCCAGCAGATTCCAGTTCAGAAAACCAGGCCCGGAAATGCCGCGGCCGGTTTCAGGGTGATAATATTCATGCAGCAGTCCGTTCCGCCGGTAATCTTCCGCAAGCAGTTTAGTTACATTCACCGCCAGTTCAGAAGCTGCTTCGTCATATCCGTAATTTTTCAAGCCCTGCCACACCATGTAACAGGCAATTATCCATACCGGACCGAGCCAGTTGCTGGGGTTTCCTCTGGACTCATCCGGCGAATACATCCGCTCGTCCGCCGACAGCGAACGTATTCCGTATGGAGTCCAGAAGCGTTCCGGGTTCAGCAAATGCTTTTCAACCATTGACGCTGCCTGTTCGCGGTCGGCGATTTTGCACCACAAAGGGAGAAATGACACCCAACTCATAACCTTAACCGGCAGACAGCGCCAGAACGGCTCTAAATTGATGTTCAGCGTACCGAACACCGGATGCGAACTAAGGTTTTGATGACATTGAACATCCGCCGAATAATAGATGCCGTCCCGCCGGTCCCAGCAAAAACGGCGAATCGCGTATTTCAACCGTATTGCTTCAGCTTCAAACATGGCCAGACTGCCGCCTGCGCCGCAATTAGCGGCGAACCCGGCGGCGGCGGACAGATCCTGATACATCAGGCAGTTCAGAAAGATGTTGGCGCTGGAAAACGGCGCCCTGCCCCAGGCGGACGGATCATCGTCAACTCCAATAGCCACATCATTAGCCCATACATACAAGCCGGTCGCCTGATTCAGGTAACGCTGTTTACGGCATTCCGCCGCACGGGTCAGCGCATTCAGGCAAAACAGTTTTTCATCGTTATCCCAAACCCCGTATTGGTCAAGCATCAGGCAGAATTGCCCCTGCACCGGCTTGGCCATATTGTTTTCTGTCACCGTCAGGGAATTAAACCAGTCGGGATTTTTATCGGAGATCAGAATTGGCAAACTGCCGTCCGCGCCCTGAAGCAGGAAAAAATTCTTGAGCGCGCCTTTCGCATAGTGAAGCGTTTGCCGTTTGAATTCTTCCGCCCGCTCCTTATTTTCGATTTTTGCCGCAATGCCGAGCAGCGCGCAAGAGGCCCAGAACGAATCCCAATCCCACAATGTCCGCGAATAAGGGCCGCCCGGATCGATATATGGACAAGCCAGAAAACCTTCCGGCTCATGCAGCATCTCCGCGGCATGTTTTAATGCCACGTCCAACAGCAGTTTGCGGTTTTCGGAAAATTCATTCATTTTAACCATCCGGGTTATTCCGGGTAAATTTCATTTAAAACTTGTTCCGAGAGTTTGGCGGTTTCTTCAGGCGGAATAATGCCTGCTTCACTGGAAGCCGTACCTTCGTCCGTGCCATCGAAATGCAGCAGCAGCAAAGTACCTTTTTCCACCGCCGGCGGCTTGCCGGACAACATCTCCTGATACGCCAATTTTATTTCCGACGGTTTTTTCGGATAATTGGAGACTCGCAATTCGTCAATCATGCCGTTCAGCGCCGGAGCCGCGCCCGCGGAGCTGCAGCCGATACAGAAATTTTCATCCGCGGCGCCCCATTGCGTTCCGGTAGACTGATCAAATTTCTCAACGACGGCTTTCCCGTTCACATATATTTGCATGATGCATTCTTTTTCCTTTTTGAAGCCCCAGACGAAAGCCAGATGCGTCCATTCCCCGGTTTTGATTCCGGATGGGGATTTCAGCACAGCATAATATTCATATTTCCCGCCGTCCGCTTTTTTGCGGAACATGAAAGCCAGATTGCCGTTTTCAATGCCGCCAAAAAACCAGAGCGGGGCATTGTTGCCGACGCTGAACAAATACACGAATGCTTTTTCCGGCGCCGCCTTCAAATTGACGATGGCTTCAATTGTCCCGCCTGCGGGATTAATGCGGTCTGGTTTAAACGCCAGCCTGGAAGCGCCGGTCATTTCCAGCGCGTTTCCGCATTTTCCACTACTGTAATTCAGTGATTTCTGCAGTATCGGCGCAACTTTGATTTCTTCGGCTCCGGCCACGCCCAGGCCGAACGCCATAATCGCAGTCAACAGTGTTTTCGCAATCATTGGTTCCGCCCTTTCATTAAGCTATTGAATTCTTCCATGCCGTTTTTGAGAATCTGATATTTATGTTTGAACGTAATGGACTCACCGGGCGGCAAAAGACGTTCCTTGCCGAGAAGTTCCATGTTGAAGGTATCCGGCGCGGTTTTGCACAGGTAAATCGAGGCGGAACCTGCCGTAAACACATTGGCGATGCCGCAGTTTTTTGCGACATCAATTACGGCCCATGCCCCGCCGTTGTCATGAGTGAAACGGTCATGTTCCGCATTGACGGTGGAACTTTTCAACTTCCCGTCCGCCCCCAGGATAACAACCTTGAATTCGCCGCTGTCGCCGCCGAAGCTCAACGCCGGATGTATCCGCAGTTGGGTGTTCAATGGCACTGCCGTCTTATTGGTCAGGACGGATTCCACCTCCACCGTCCGCGCCGCGCCTTTTTTCAGCGTCAGAGTCCGGCGCAAATGAAAATCGCCGATATCGGCATCCATTACCAGCGAATCGCTGTCGGCGCCGGGTATCTTCTTCCAGGCAAAAGCATTTTCCCAGCCAGGCCCGGCAAATGCCTTGCCGATGTATTCTTCATAACCGCCGTAGTTGAAATAGGCTTCCCCGATGGATTTCAGCGAATTGCCGTCCATTGGTTCTTTCAGAAAATTCTTCCCGGTCTGCTTGTCAATAAAGCGAATTATCCGTCCGCCAAGTTCAGGGATGGCGGACACTTTAACCGCATCATTTTCCAGCGAGATCAACGGTACCTGCCGCTTTCTGGCGCGGAATATTATCCGTTCAAAATCCTTGTTGAAATTGCCGGAGTCAATTGCATTCGTCACCAGTCGCTTCACATCCATATCGGACAGTTCCCGGCCATCGGGATTAATTACATAAGCATCAGGCCCGCGCTCAATCCGCCATTGTGAGTGCGGATCAATCCCCAGCGCGGCCTGGGTGCCGATATTTGATTTGATGTTATTGAACGTATTTTCCACCAATTTAAGCCTTTCCTGCTGGACTGGAGTAAGTTTTCTCTTTGCCGCACAGTCCAGAAACATGGCGCATTGCGTCAGAGTGGCCGGGGTAAACACTTTAGGCGACGGCACCGCCACATCACTGTAAACTGAAGGATGCCAGTCGGAAGCGGCAACCGAATTTTCGATTTGCAAGTAGTAATTTTTCACATCCGGCCCGGCTTCGCCGTACATGTTGTTGAAAAAATCATCCGCGAACTGGTCAAAGTTACGATCAGCCTGCCAAATATATCTGGCGGTTACATAAAACGGGAAAATATTATGTTTCCAGTATTTCGGGGAAGATTGTGTAAAATACCAGTTTACACCGATTTTTTTCAGATAATTTATTGTATCTCTGGCGCGATACGCCACCGGCAGCATCGCGGCGTTTTCCACCGGCGCGGAATAATGGTCGCCCAGCAGAAAATACTCCCAAACCCCCATATGTCCTGATGCTTTGGCGGCCCAGGAGTCAATCCATTCTTTTTCCTGGACGTTTTCCTTGCCGCGGTCAAGACCGTGGGCATAATCACCATGCAGACAATACTGCACCAGCACGTTTTTCTCCACCGGCACGTCCTCCGGCATGGCATAATTCGAATACGCCGGACACAGAATGAAACGGTCCGGATGCTTGTCCGCAGTTGCTTTCGCCACGGTGTCGGCAAACGTCACCATCCTCCGGGTCATGGAACCGCGTTTCCCGGACATGAAATTTATTCCCTTCAGCTTGCGGCACTCGTCGCATTCGCACCAGGTAATCGCGCCATCATTCGGCCACATCGGAACGACAATCCCCTGCGGGTTCTTTGCAAACCAATCATTGGCAAAAGCGGCGCAGATTTTTATCACGTCCGTATTGGTAGTGCAGATATTGCCGCCGCCGTAGCCAGGCTGCCCCGGGCTGCCCATCGGAAGCCGCTTCCCCTTGTAAAGCGCGTAATATTCCGGGTGAGCAGCAAAATATTTGGAACATGGTATCATGAAGTCAAAGTTATGACATATCCACTGCCATTCCTGTAATCCGCCGCGTTTATCCCAGGCATCCCATTTCGCGCTTGGGAGATATTTTTTTACCATGATGTAGCGCAGGCTGAACATGAAATTCAACCGGTTTTTTGCCGCCCAGTCAATCGTTTCCTCGAAGCTGATACCGTCAGTCTGCCCGATATCAATCGAGCGCTGAATGAAGTCAGGCGCAAATTTGCGTTTGCCGGACTGGAGTATAAGTTCGCTCTTTTGAGGAACAACCTCGCCAAGCCGGCCGGGGAAAAACCAGCGGCAGCCCTGCTGTTCAAGCAACTCGTAAACACTGTACAGAGTTCCGCGGTCTCCGCCGCCGACCAGAACAGAACTTTGGCCATCGGCCTCAATAATGAAACTGTCCGGACCCTTACCGGCAGCCGCCTGATCAAATTCGTTTAAATAAATGGCTCCGGCAGCGCCGCGCCCGATCCGGAACAGATACTTGCCTGTTTGCGCGGCATCTGCAATAACCGGCATCTCCCTGCCGGTCATTAATTTGACGTAACGCACAAGTTCATTTGCGGCAAAACGCTCAGTGGCGGAGGCTCCGGCAGACAGCAAGACCGACGCATTGCCCGGATCAATTTTTAATTCAGCGCCATCCGTCGGACAAGACAAGCCCAGCCCCAACAGTATGGCAACCAGTAAATAACGCATGATAACTCCCTTTCAGCTCAAAATATCAGATTCTTTACTTCATTCAGGCTGTTCACCTGGATGTACCCTTCAGCAGTTTTTAATACCGCTTCGGCGGCATCGCGACGGACAATGATGGAATTATGGATTCCGGCCATAGCCGGATATTTGAAATCCTCTTCCGGATTATCTCCGACCATGATCATTTTTGATGCAGGAATATCGAACGATGCAATAATCCGTTTCCACATGGGCAGTTGTTTTTTCATTCCTCGGGTAATATTAGTGCCGAAAATACGCTCAAAATAAGGCGACCCTTCAAGAGTTCCAAGTCCGGCGCGTTCCAGCTTCAGCAGACACCCGGTAATCGGGTTATTGCTGACAATACACATTCTTTTTCCCTTGCCGTATAAATTTTTTACCATATTCACGGCATCTTCGCAAGGCAAAAGCGTCCGTTGATGAATTTCACGCAACTGCCGCCAGAATTCGACTGAATCGAGATCAAAGTCGGCGATAAAATCATTATAGTCCCACCAGATTACAAGGTTGTTGGCATATTCTTCCAGTAATCCCCTGGCAAATACACTGCTGGTTCCTTTTTTTAGCGCAATCATACCAGAAATTGCCGCAAATATTTCATCGCGGAATGAATCATTGGTATTGCCGTCAACCCGATTAACATCGGTAATGGTGGCATCAATGTCGCAAATTATAATTTCAGGGTTCAGCTTAACCATTTTTCTCTATACATTTCAGATTAATGACCGATTAATTTACAGTAGGATTGACATAAGCATTGTTGCCGAGGGTGCCGTTAACTTGAGAAATAGTCCAGCTTTCAACATGACCGTCAAAAAACGACTGATTGACCATCATGTTATGACGCATGTACATCATTCCGCCGTTATTGGCGGCACGGTGCAAAATCGGAGCATATGGGTCAAGAGTACCGAAATATGTGGCATCAGGCGTCCTGATGCCATTGAATGCGCCGGAACTGTCGCTTTCGATCAGCCATGCCTTCACCGAAGGATTCTTTATGCGCGTCAATGAGGAAAGTGCGGCATCCGCGACCGAGCGACCGACTCCATACTGCGCATAATTCCAGTTCGGTTTTCCTGTCGGACGGAAATCTTCCGACGGACAATGAATCGTTGACGGGCCGGAAAAGATTAATTCAGTAGTGTTTTTAACTGTGGCTTTGTAAATATTGGCCTTGGCCAGTAATACATACCAGGCCCCGTTATTGCCATAGTAATCGCTGGTTGCATTTTTGAGGAACGGCAACCAGTCCGTGTAATCATTGGTGTAAATTGCCGTCATCGTTCCCAGTTGCTTCAAATTATTGGAACAGAAAGAGGCCTTGGCTTTATTCCTGGCATTGTTGAGCGCCGGCAGCAACATTCCTGCCAAAATTGCGATGATGGCGATCACCACGAGCAATTCAATGAGTGTGAAAAATCGAAATGCGACACGATTTGTTTTCATTATATTTTATCCCTTCTTTTGAATTTTTCCAATTAAATTATATTTTTTAAAAACTTCTATCGCCAAGCCGGCAGTAAGCCGATGACCTTCCGCATTGGGATGAATCCAATCCTTTTGATCAATGAATGTTCCGAGCGGCACACCCCCGGCTGCCGCATCCAGCGTCGCCTGATAGACATTAACGACAGGCAAACCAAGTTCCGCCGCGATTTTGAGTCCTTCCTGCAAATATTTCACCCTGTCTTCGGCCATTCTCCGCAATACCGAAGACGGGGTGAAAACAAAATTCGGCACACTTTCGAGAAATCTTTTCGGGTCCGGCGCAATAGTTACCACAAATATTATTTCCGCACCGGTTTTCTCCCGCAACATCGTCACAATCTTCCGGTGCATGTCCCGGAAATGTTCAATCCCGCCGGGTAAATCGCCATCCGAGCCGTTATTATAAGCGAAACTTTCCAACAGAACCATGTCCGGCTTGATTTCCACCAGCGGGGCGAACTTAACACCTCGAAATTCGTACTCGTGAGTCAAGCGCCACAAACCATAACCAACTCGCGTTCCGCCAACACCGTAATTGAAGAGCTCAAACTGTAACTCCGGGTAATTCCGGTTCAACTGCAACTTCAACTCTTTACAATCCAGTCCGGCCGTATCCGTCATTGAATCGCCAAGCATGGCTATTCTGATTTTCCGATCCAAAGCTCACCTCTCTTATCAAGGTAACATGTTACCCTCTATTATACAACAAGCCAAATCAAATGTCAAGACATCGTTGCCAGGCTACAGTAAAAAAAGAATAAAAAATAATAATAGAAAATTGAAAAAGTAAACGCACCCCCTCCCAACCCCTCAATTGCATTTAGTTTGACAAAAACAGGGGGGCGCATTAAATCTGACAAAACACATATTGTCACATCGCGAGAGTTATGCATAGGGCGCGCTCCGACGAGA
>CAIKZE010000306.1 GCA_903831825.1 uncultured Lentisphaeria bacterium
GCATACGTTTTAAGAAAAGGTACATCCCTTTTTTCCACTGTCAAAATACAAAGATTATGTAAAAGCAGAGATTAAGCGATTGCAGGCAAGCTATTTGTGCATAATCAGCAGAAAGAGCGGATCAGGAAGTCTGAATTTTAGTACTTTTGTCCATCTTCGCTAATGGTTGTTATTGTGAATACGAGTATAATGAATTTCGCGCTCCGATTGGTGAGATATCGCTTTTTGAAAGTGAAAATGAGCTTGAGCAGGCAACTGTTACAAGTATAGGGGTGCCTCGCCAAAAGGACTATACATATGTTCCATTAGTAGGTTTTTCTCCATTCTCAATAATATTATTAGAAAAAGTGCAACTGGATGTCAATCCCAATTTGACTAAAAATTTTCTGTTAACTGCAATAAAAGATTTACCATATACGGTGAAAGTAGCTAATAAATATGGCTTTACTCATGATTTTCTTAAAGATAAAGATAAAGATAAAGATATGGTTTTAGTAAATATTGGAGATGCCGGAAGATGGTCTGCTGACTTTCTTTTTTGTAGGGACAAGTTAACTCGCTGGACACTTTTTGCAAGCTCACAAAGTTACGGGCGATATTTGCAAATCGGTAAATATAAAGGCAATAAATTTTATCCGATGCCAATAACAGTGCACCAAATGAAAGAAATCTTTGGAGAACCGAAATCTGTGAATACTAGACTTAATTTAAAATAGTTACTGTTTTTGTTGGATCAGAACTGAATAGTGCTAAGTTAATTATGGAGGGGAAACATGTTAAGCGAACATATAAATCTGCAAACTCCGGTAAATATTCCGGAAGCTCCGTTTTCCGGATTTACGGCATCGAGCGTTGTTTGCGGAACCGGTTCCTGTTTTGCGGAGAATTTGCTGTCGCTGCTGTACGACTGCGGTTTCAAAGGAATGCAGAATCCATGCGGTACCGTTTATAACGCGGTATCATTGGCGGAACCCGTTGCGCGTATCGTGGAAAACAGATTTTATACGCCGGAAGAGTTTTTCGGACATGACGGATTATGGCACAGTTGGGAGCATCACGGATCATTTTCGGCCGGGACTCAGGAAAAAGCGCTGGATAAAGCAAAAGCGGTGTTGTCAGGATTCGGCGAAGCGCTGAGGTCGGCTGACTTGTTTGTCGCCACGCCGTCTTCCTCGGTGGTCTACGTTTACAACCGCACCGGAAAAATTACCGCGAACTGCCATAAGGTCCCCGGCGGCGAGTTTACCCGCCGGTTATTGACGGTGGAAGAAAACCTCGCCGCGCTGCGTAGGTTGACTATTAAAGTGCATGAAATTAATCCGGGCTGCAAAATAATATTTACTTTGTCGCCGGTCAGGCACTACCCCGGCGAACTGGTTTTAAATTCAAGAAGCAAAGCTCATCTGCTGACGGCAATTCATGCCTGCATTGAGGAATTTCCTGAAATATGCTGTTATTTTCCGGCTTATGAGATTGTTATGGACGAATTGCGGGATTACCGTTTTTACAAGGAAGACATGCTGCATCCGGCGGAACCGGCGGTACGGATGATTTGCGGTCGTTTTATCAGGACATTTTTTGACAGCAAAACTATCGAACACATCAGCGAGGAGTTAAAGCAGATCAGATTGAAACGCCATATTGCGCTGCACAAGGATAATTAAGGGAAGGAATCCAGAATTCAGAAGTCAGGAGTCAGAATGGAAACCGGAAATTCAAAAAACAGGGGAACGGTTGCGATGGCGGATAACCCGATGGAGGGCTTGTCCGCCTCTGGATGGTTGTGCTCCGTCACAACCTTCTTTCGATCCCGGCTGTGTTCCTCCATTAACACAACTACTTGATGAACAGGCCGTTTAATATGACAATTTTATAAACGTTTAATGCATTGTTTCGTCGGAAAAAAAGAATGAAGATAAAAATATTCAGTTTGAGATTCAAGATTCTGGCCGCGCTGTCGCTGCTGGCTGGAATTACTTTTTTTCTGGTTACCCACTTGACCATTGAGCACATGAAGCAACTGGGCAAATATTCCGTTGACGCCTGTTCCGCGCTGGGCAAAAGCGTGGTTTACGACAGTAAAAACGCGCTGATGGACCAGTCGCGGGAAGAATTGCAGTCGCTGGTGTTGTCACAGGCGCAGCTTATCGACATTCAGTTGAAACGGGTGGCCGGCGAAATGAATCTGGTGGCCAATTTATGTTCGCGCTATATGGAGGCGCCTCAGGAAAAACAGGACGACTTATCCATCTATTTCTCAAAAGAAAGGCCAAAAGATCTGAATGACCGCGCCAGTTATTATTTATCCGGCGGGGTCAATCCTGATGCGGTAAATGGCGAGCTGAACTGTCTCGGGCGGCTTCAGCCGATATTGAAATTCGTCAACAGCAACAATCCGGGCAGCCACATTATCTATCTGGGAACTCCGAGCGGGATATTCATTTCATATCCGTGGACTTTGCAGCCTGCCGGTTATGATCCGCGGTTGCGCGTCTGGTACCAGAACGCTTCAAAAAGCCATGAGGCGGTTTGGGCGGGGCCATATATTTCAAGCACCGATAATAAACTGGTGCTTACCTGCGCCAAAGCGGCTCGGAACAAAGAGGGCAAAGTTATTGCGGTTTGCGCCATTGACGTCGAAGTGCGCTCCATACTTAAAAGTCTGATAAGCACTCAACTGGAACCGGAGGGTAAAGTCTTTATATTGGATCACGAAGGCGATGTGCTTGTCCGCAGGGAACTCAGCGAAACCACCGGATATTCCTGGGACAATGAATATAAGAAAGAAAATCTGCTGAAATCGCCGGACCCGGGCATCAGCGCGGTAGCACGGAAGATGACGGAGGGCAACCGCGGTTGCGCGGATCTGGCAATTCCCGGCGAACCGGTACATTTCGTGGCATATTATCCAATAATCACAACCGGATGGAGCATCGGCATCTCCATCCCCAAAAAATTGATTATTGCCGCCGCGTTGAACACGGAGCAAATCATTCATCGGGATGTGCTTAAACACAGTTCATTCATCAGCAATCACATCGAGAACAGCAGAATAGCTTATATTTCGCTGGGCTTTATTGTGCTGTTGCTGATTCTGGTCGCCGGCGCGTATCTGTCCGCCAAAATAACCGCGCCGGTTCTTTTTCTCAAAAAACAAGCGGAGGAAATCGGGCGCGGCAATCTCGACCTGAAAATTGAACTGAAAACCGGAGATGAACTGGAACATCTGGCTGATACCTTCAACCGGATGACCGATGATTTGAAAAAATACATCGCCAGTCTGGAGGAAACCATTCATTCCCGCGAAAAAATCGAGCGGGAACTGGCGGTGTCACGGGAAATCCAGGCTTCGCTGCTGCCGCCGCCCTGGCAGGAACAGGTAAAAGGTTCCGCCGACATTGATGTGCGGGCGATGATGGAGCCGGCCAAAGAAATCGGCGGTAATTTTTATGATTATTTCATGGTCAATGAGACGGTATTGTTTTTCTGCATCGGCGATGTTTCCAGCAAAGGCATTCCCGCGGCGCTGTTTATGGCAATGACTAAAACGCTGCTGGCCCATGAGGCGGAATGCAGTCTTTCGCCGATAAAGGTGCTGTATAACGTCAATAACGTGCTGGAAAAGGACAATGACGCCAGTCTGTTCGCCACCGTATTCTGCGGGTTCCTGGATACCGCGACCGGGGAGGTCAACTTCAGCAACGGCGGACATAATCACCCGCTGATTTGCCGGAAAGACGGAGATTTTGAATTTATTTCCGCCGTTAACGGCATTGCCATCGGCCCCGCCCCGATGAAGGAAAATGTCTGGCAGATGGAAACCTTGCAAATGAATCCGGGAGACCGGCTGTTTCTTTATTCAGATGGAATATCGGAAGCCTTGAATGAAGCAGGGCAGGCTTTCGGGAAAGAAAAACTCCGGGCGGCGCTTAATGACTGCGAAGAATCTTCAAGCAACGAATTTATCACCCGCATCCGCGAGGAAGTCCGCCGCTATGCCGGGCGGGAACCGCAAGCCGATGATATCGCCATGCTCTATTTAAGCTATTACGGGACAAAAGCCAATGAGTAATTCAAAAAATAATTTAAAAACAAAAATACTGCTGGTGTTTATCCTCATTCCGGTATGCGCTTTTATAATTATCAGCCTGATCGGCTTGATAAATTTGAAGGATATAGCCGAGCTCGCGATTGCTTCCGGCGACACGCTTGAAAAAAACGCGGTCAGAGACAGCAGACACGCCATGTATAAAGAATCCAAAGACGAATTGGAAATATTGACGGCGGAACAGGCGCTGATAACCGATATGCACCTGAAAAGAATTGCCGTGGAGACCCAGAATATCGCCGGGTTATATTACGATTTGCGGTTTAAGCCGGAAATGAGCACAAACCCGCTGATGAGGAAAATCAAAATTGACGCGGTTTCCGACGAGTTTTCGCCGTTCAGCATCGCCCCCGGAGCGGATGAGGAGCGGGCAATCAGGGATATAGGACTATTGTCAACGATGTATAATTTCATGAAATTCATCTATGTCTGCAATTACAGCGCGGAAGCCATCGGAATAGCTACCGACGCCGGGATTTATCTGGGGTACGCATGGTATCCGATGCCGCGCGACTTCGATCCCCGCCAAAGGGAATGGTATAAAAAAGCGGTGAATAATCCGGACCGGAATGTATGGTTCGGCCCGTACAAATCGGCCTCTACGCAGGAGGAGGTAATCACCTGTTCGAGAGCGGTGGTAAAGGATGGAGTCACGGTCGCGGTGGTGATGGCGGATATTTCGCCGAAAACAATATCCGAGGACCTGATGGTCAGTTCCGAGAGCGCCGGCGACGCGTTTATCGTGGATCATGACGGCTGCATCATTGCCAGAAACGGCGTATCTGATAAAAAATCTCTCTGGAATTCCGGAGACAAGGCGGAGGGGCGCTACGGCGAGGATTTGATCAGCGCCATGATCGCCCGGCAAAAAGGCGTAAAACGCTACATCAGGGACGGCAAAGTATATTATATCGGTTATGCCCCGCTGTTGTCCATTCCATGGAGCGTCGGGGTAGTGATGCCGGAAGCCGCGATTCTGGCTTCCACCTTTGCGACTCAAAGAAGCATTGAAACCGAAACTAAAAATTACAACTCTTACATTAACAGCTATATCGACAGAACGCGGCTGACTTATTCCGGAATAGGGCTGATGATTTTCATTGTCATTACCGGCATATCCGTATACATTTCCAAACGATTCCGCAAGTCCGTCATCGCGCTGGAGCAGGGGGCGGCGGCAATCGGCAACGGCCAACTGGACGTCAAAATAAAACTCAATTCCAGAGATGAATTTCAGGAATTGGCGGAAGCGTTCAGCGCGATGGCCGGCAATCTTAAACAACATATCAGCAACATTGAGACTAACCTTTCGGAACAGCAGCGCATCGAGCGGGAATTGGCGGTGGCCGCGCAAATCCAGCATTCCATGCTGCCGCGGCAATTTCCGGCGTTCCCGTACAGGAACGAATTTGACATCTATGCGTCAACCGTTTCCGCCAAAGAGGTCGGCGGCGATTTTTATGACTTCTTCTTTATTGACGCCAACCGGCTCTATTTCTGTATCGGCGACGTTTCAGGGAAGGGGATTCCCGCCGCCATGTTTATGGCCAAAGCCCGGGCGCTGTTCCGCTACGAGGCGCTTTCCGGCATTTCGCCGGACCAGATACTGGCCAATGCCGGCAACGGACTGGAAAAAAATAATATGTCCTGCATGTTCGCTTCTGTGATCTGCGCGATTCTTGATGTTAAAACCGGGGAACTGATTTTCGCCAATGCCGGTCATAATCCGCCGCTGTTTTATGACGGTAAAGCATTTGAATACGTTACGCTTGAAAAAGCGCTGGTCATCGGCGGCTTCAGACAGGATAAAACAGCATTCAAACTCCAGAGCTTCACGCTCAAAAAAGGCGATATCCTTTTCATGTACACCGACGGGGTAACCGAAGCAATGGACTGCGCTGATGAGGAATATGGAACCGGACAGCTCCAGACCGACCTGGACGTCATGGCCGGGGCCAATCCGAAAGAGATCATTGACTACATCAGCGGGAGAGTGGCTTCCCACGTTGACGGCGCGGTGCAGTCTGACGATATCACCATGCTCTCGCTGAAATTCCAGGGCTGAAACATGAAGCATGAAATCCTTTTTCTGGAAATAAACTCCTCCTACTCCCACTCAATGCTTTCCTATGGATTATTGAGGTCGTTTACCAGCCGGATGCTGCCGGAGTGGCCTTGGCAGCACCTGGACGCGACCATAAAATCCGATGAGGATGAACTGCTGAAAAAGATTATTGAACAGGCCCCGGAGGTAATTGCCGCAACCGGTTATCTCTTCAATATTGAATACCTTTGCAGGATTCTGGAAAGATATTCCAGGGTAATTCCGGACACCATGATTTTTCTTGGCGGCCCGGAATTCCTCGGCGGCAATGCAGACTTTCTTAAAGCGCATCCATTTGTAAACGGGGTTATCCGCGGCGATGAAAGTTCGTTTTATCTGCTGCTCAAGAATCTGCGCCGTCGCGAAAAATGGAGCGAGGTTCCGGGACTGTGTCATATGCGGGACGGTACCTGTCTCGACAATGGCATTGCGCGCTATCCAGCCTGCCTTGACGACTTGCCGTCGCCTTATGCCGCGGGTTATATTCACCGCGGCAAACCTTTTTATCAGATGGAGACCTCGCGCGGCTGCATCGGCAAATGTACTTTCTGCACCAGCGCGCAATCAGTCGGGGTCGCCTATTACTCTCCGGACAGGGTTAAGTCCGATCTTGAATATATCCGTCAATCCGGCATCCGGGAAATCCGGCTGATTGACCGTACTTTCAATGACGATTCAAAACGCGCAATCGGACTGCTGAAGCTGTTTTATGCCGATTTCCCGGATTTTAAATTCCACCTGGAAATTAATCCGGCAATGCTGACGGAACCGCTGCTGGCATGTTTGAAACAGGCCCCGCACGGCATGCTGCATATCGAAACCGGGATACAAACGCTTAACGCGGCTTCGCTCAAGGCGATAAAACGGCCGGCTTCACGTGCAAAATCGCTGTCCGGCTTGAAACAGCTTGTCAACTGCAAAAATTTTGAAATACATGCGGATTTGATTGCCGGATTGCCCGGACAGACTTTTGACCATGTTCTTGCCGACATTGAAACCCTGATTGATCTTGGACCGCAGGAAATACAGCTTGAAAAACTGAAGCTGCTTCCGGGTACGGAGATGCGGGAAACGCCTCCGCCGGGAACTGTCTTTAATGTAAATCCGCCTTATGAAGTAATTTCCACCAGGGAAATCAGCGAGGCTCAATTCCTTGCCGTCAACCGGCTCTCCATCGCACTGGACGGCTGGTATAATTCCACTCAGTTGAACAGTCCTTTCGTGCTTGCCTGCCGCCGCATCAACGGATTTATCCTTAAATTCATCGCTTTTCTGGAAAACGAAAAATATTTTGCGGGGCAGGGCAGGGAGGCGCTGGAGCGACGCTTTGAACTGCTGGAGAAATTCACCGAAAATGATAATCTGCTGTCACAGCATCTGAGATTCTGCCGTTTAGCCATAGGGTTGCCGGTTTCACCTGAACATCTGCTGGTGATAAAAGATGCGCAAGAAAAAAACTTGAGCCTGATCTGGCGCAAAGCCATTGATCCCAAATACCGGATCGGAAAATATTTTCAAGCCGAATTTGACTATAATGTCGGTGACTTATGGCTGAATCCCAAAGCCGAGATCAAATCCGGCAGGAAAACATATCTCTTCGGCCTCTACTACGGCAGAAACCCGGCGGAAATATCCGAAATTACCGGTTGACTTGCCTTTGGAGCCTCCCGAATAAAGAATTTAACGCAAAGGCGCAAAGAAGAGAATTTTTTAAATTTTGGCTGTGCCAAATTTTAAAAAGGCTTTTTTCTTTTTGTTTTTCTTTGCGATTTTGCGTCTTTGCGTTAAAATTAAGGTTTGGGTTCACAAAATCACTTCGGGATATTTCACGAAACTTGTCAAGCTTATTTTTAACAGCTCCTTTTGAATTCGGAGGGAGAACTGCCGGTTACTTTTTTGAAATAATTGGAAAAATAATATTGATCGGAGAATTGCAGTTTCCCGGCTATTTCCTTGATTGGCATAGTGGAGTGGATGAGCATGAGTTTGGCTTGTTCAACCCGCTTTTTCATCAGATAATCATAAGGGGTGCTGCCGGTGTATTTTTTGAACAGCCGGATCAGATGAGGCTTGGAGCGGCTTACCTGCTGGCATATTTCGTCCAGACTGACTTTGCGACCGGTGTTCTCGTCAAGATATTTTTTCAATATGTTGATTTCTTCCGGCATTTGCCAGTGTCTGGCATAGATTATCTCGTATATATCCATTGCAAGCTGGTGAAACAATACCGAGCAGCGCAAATCTTTGTCCGGCGCCGATGACGAGCAAAGCGCCATAATTTCATCAAAGTAGTGAAAGATTGAACTGCAATTCTCAACGCAATAAATTTGATCCAGCCCGTATATTTTCAGCAGTTGCTCCATCAGTGATCCGTCTATCACAAAAAATATTTTCTGCCATGGTGCTTCCGGCTTAGGCCAATAACGATGATTCTGATGCTTGTGCAGGAAATAAATGCCGTCTTTTTTTATATGTGATACTTTCCCGGCACATTCCAGGTAACCATCGCCCTCCATAATATACTCAATCGTACAATATTCATAATTGAGGCGTTCAATGGCCGGAGTCCGGGCATCCGCATTCCCATAGTCCGCAAAGAGCAACTGAAACGGAAAGCTGTCAGTCAGTTCTTCGATTGTCGGTTTATTTATCAATATGTTACATTCTTTTGATAATTTAATATATCATTTTATGCAATTATACTATTTACATCCATCTCATCAACTGTAAATTTATTACATTATATAGCTTAATCGCATATTTAAGTTTATCAAACTATAATTTGTAAAAGAAGGGTACTGGCAAAATGGATGATTTAAGAATTGGAGTAATCGGGGCAGGGGGGCGTGGCGCATTGGCTAATAATGCGCATAATCCGGGCAAAGGATCCATACTGGTTGCCGGGGCTGACGTCAACCCCAAAGCGCTCATAAAATTTAAAGAAACCTACGGCGAAGAGGTTTTTGTAACCGACGACTACAGGAAGCTGCTGGAACGCAAAGACATTGACGCCGTTTTTGTAACTTCTCCGGACTTTCTGCATGAAGAACAGGCGCTGGCCGCGCTGGAAGCCGGAAAGGCGGTATATCTGGAAAAACCGATGGCAATTACCATTGAAGGCTGTGACCGGCTGCTAAATACCGCCATGCGCACCGGCTCCAAACTTTACCTCGGACACAATATGCGTCATTTTCCGGCAATCCTGAAAATGAAAGAAGTCATTGATTCCGGAATTATCGGCAAAGTGCGGAATGCATGGTGCCGTCACTTTATCTCTTACGGCGGCGACGCTTATTTCAAGGACTGGCATTCCGAACAGCGTTTCGGCACCGGCCTGCTGCTCCAGAAAGGCGCGCATGATATTGACGTAATCCACTGGCTGGCGGGCGGCTATACCAAATCTGTCGTCGGCATGGGCATGTTATCCGTCTATGATAAATGCGAGCGTCGTGATCCGTCTACTCCCGGTATCCCATCCTGGAGTAATGCTAACTGGCCGCCGCTTGCGCAAAAAGGAATGTCCCCGGTGATTGATGTTGAAGACAGCAATATGATTATGATGCAACTGGATAACGGCGTTCAAGCGTCTTATCTCCAATGTCATTTTGCTCCGGATGCCGAGCGTAATTACACCTTTATCGGCACTCAGGGCAGAGTGGAAAACGTCGGCGACTACGGCAAGTGCGAAATACATGTCTGGACGACCCGCGGCAGCCGTGCCGAACCGGATATCATCCATTATTTGAAACCGCTGGAAGGTTCGCATGGCGGTTCCGATCCGGCGATTGTCCAGACCTTTGTTGATTTTGTGCGGTTCGGCGCCAAAACCAACACGTCGCCGATTGCGGCCAGAAACTCCGTGGCCGCCGGCGTCCTGGGCCATGATTCCATGCGCGGCGACGGCGGAAGACGCGATATTCCCCAGCTCCCTAAAAATGTAATCGAATATTTCGAAAACGGCCAGAAAAAGTAAGATTATGTTAATCTCCCCCCTGAAGCCGCTGCTCTGTGCGTAGTTCTGAGGGGGATTATTCTCGCACAAAGCCGCAAAGGCACAAAGCAAAGTAAAGCTTGCCATTGTTTTTAGATAGAAAAATAATGGCAGGTTTTATTTCTGTTCTCTACGAATCTCCGGCGGATGCTCCAGAGTTCCGGAGGAACGTCCGATATTGTAGCAATGGACTTCAGTCCGTTGTCATAGATAAAAAACAGAAGAGTTCCATCGGAACGGAACATATAAAATCCATTGTTTGAATATCCAATATCCAATATCCAAGTGAAAAGGCTGTTTCCTTTTATTATAGAATCATCAAACATAATAGATATTTTCATCAAAACAGAAAAAAGTTCAATCGTATTTGAACTTTTTACAGAACAGCGCTATATTATATTTAAGGCGGGCTTTGCCCGCAACCCAAAAGCAGGAATCCAGAATTCAGAATTCAGAGTCAGAATGGAAACCAGAAATTCAAAAAAAGGGGAACAGTTGCGGTGGCGGATAACCCAATGGAGGGTTGTGCTCCGTCACAACCTTCTTTCGATCCAGGCGTGACCATCCATTAACACAACTACTTGATAAACAGACTGTTTAATATGTCAATTTTAAAAACGTTTAAAACATGGAAGTCTAAAACAAGGAATATGGGTTGATTGCGCGCTTGCCGCGCAATAACCCCTCTTGAACTGGGCCGTGGGATATGGGGATTGCTTTTTCTCGAGGTCTCTTAACAGGCTGAAGCAGTGCATTTTCGACAGTTCAA
>CAIKZE010000307.1 GCA_903831825.1 uncultured Lentisphaeria bacterium
ATGCCGACGGAAGCCCGATATGAATATCGGGGGACGGAGACATTTTCAAATAAACTCAAAAGGGCCTTGCCGCGAAGCGGTTGCGCTCTCGTCATGTCGGCTGCGTGCCGTATGAGTTCAGTCGCTACCCCGGTAGCGCCAACCTCATCCGGCCCACCCCGCCAAAGACGAAATTCGCAATCTTTACTTGCTTTAAGATTGCGATTCGGTATAAAATCAAATTGGCGGTTGATTTATCATTATTGAAATCTATTTTTATAACGTTGTGGCTTATAGTTCCTATATTTTACAGATTTTGGTCGAAAGTTTTTGCAAATCACTCTGGCATGATTTGAAAACAGGGTTTCCGATGCTAACTTTTAACGTTTTATTGTAATTTTTTACTTGTGCTGGTTTTGTTTATAATTTACAGGAGTTGGCAATGAAAATAGTAAATCTTATTTTGAGTATCTTGATTCTTCTTCTCGCTGTGGCTTCGGCGGTGTTCTCATATTTCCTGTTTGAGAAGCGCGAACAAATGGTTAAAGGCTGGGAAAAGATGGCCGTAACGGTCAATCAGGCATCCGCCGAACTGGACAAAGGCAGCGGCACCAATATTGCTAAATTGCTTTCTCCTGAACTGCTCAGCCATGAAAAGTATTCCGATCTGGACAAAAATCTCGCTCAATTAACCCAGCAGGCGCAGAAAGTAGTTCAGCAGCGCGATGACCTGGGATCAACCATCAAGAAGATCGCGACTGTAACCGAAATGAAGAATATTCCCAATGCCGATGATTTTATGAAGATGGATGCTTATGCGGCGGCGAAGAAAAACGTTCTTGATTGGGTTACGGAATCCAAAGAGCGCCAGGACGGCACCATTAAGATGGTCTGTGAGACCGCTTCCAAGCTCGGGGTTTCCCTTACCGCCGATGCTCTTAGAACTCCGGAATATGCCAGTGAATTCCGTAAACTGGACACCAAAATCATGGCCGTGCAGTCCAGAATCAGCAACGACAATGACTCTTTCACCCAGCTCGCCCAGATTCTCGGCAGCAGCACCCCCGACTTCAGCGAAAGCGCTTATTCAAATTCTATAAAAAGCATCTCTGACGCCGCCCAGAAAATTAAAGACGATTTGGGTTCCGCCAAATCCTCCCTGGAAAGCGCCAAAACTCAATTAGCGTCCATGCAGTCAACCGTAAAAGGTAAAGATTCCAACATTCAGAACCTTCAGAAAGACCTCAAAGGCAAAGAAGAACAGATTGCCAAATTGAAGTTGATTATTAATCCGGCCGGCAACGTCAAGGATGATTACAAACTTTGGACCGAAGGCAGCCCGGAAGCAAGAATGGCGGTTCAGGGCAAAATCATCGATATCAACCGGAAATACGGATTTGTCGTGGTTGACCTGGGCGCAAACACGAAAGTCGAACAGTCTATCGGCAACAAAATCAATCCGGTCAATCCCAAAATCACCAGCAACATTGACATGGTCGTTGCCCGCGGACTTGAAGGCGACAATACCCAGTATGTCGGCAGAATTAAAATCGTAAAAGTTCACGATAACTGCTCAATAGCGAATATTATTCCGGGCTCCACCGGAGATCGTGAAGTAAAAATCGGCGATACCGTTTATTTATCCAGTGACGCTGTTGCGGCAATGAGCAAATAAGGCAGGAACTAATGTTTAATTCAAAATATTACTTAGTGGTAATTCTCATCGCGTTTCTGTTTCTGGCCGGTGCTGTGGGACTGCAGGTATTGGAAATGAAAGATTACAATCTTTTCAATTCCTTATCAAATAGATTCTTTAAAAAGACTGTGGCAACCACAACTGAAGCACCCGTGGCGGCGGCAACGCCTGCGGCAAAGAAAGCTGAAGCAGCAGCACCCGCGGCAAAGAAAGCTGAAGCAACGCCCGCTCCGGCAACGCCCGCTCCGGCAGAGAAAAAATAATTAAGGGTTATTATGGCGCAACAGTTGCATGTCCTGAAATCAAATCGTTCATTCTTTGTATATATCTTCCCCTGTTTATTGTTGCTGCTGATCGTTGTCACTGCCGGAGGATGCATTACTGAACAGGAAAAGCGCGGATACAGCAGTCTCCCTCAAAACCGTCCGACAGAGTGGGAAGACCGTCCGTATGGAGATCTGCGCAATTAAACCTTTTTTTTGGTTACTTCCCTTGCGATAACAGAAATAGTGGCTATTTTATTCAGACTTTAATCGGGGTATAGCGCAGCTTGGCTAGCGCGTCTGCCTTGGGAGCAGAAGGTCGAGAGTTCAAATCTCTCTGCCCCGACCATTTTATGCAAAAAATATGCAAAATAAAATTTGCATATGTGCCAATAGTAGCATATTTTAGCACCTATTATATTATTTTTATAGTAGGTGCTAAAATGCCAGTCTACAAACAGAAATCCAAGACGCAAGAAGGACTCTCCAAGGAATCTGAGTTCTATCATTACCGCTTTATGGTAAATGGCAAAAACCACAACGGCGTATGCAAGGGGTGTACAACTGAGGCCGATGCCAAAAAGTTTGAAAAAGACATTAAGGTCGAAGCTCTTCAACTGTCAAAGCAAAAGACGGTTACTGCTTTAGTGGAAAACTATCGCGACATCTTAACCGGCGGAACTCCCATACTGTTGGATGATGCTTATGAACTGTCCCTGAATAAAACCAGAAAGCGTCAACCATCGGAATCGCTTAAAAACGCCAAGCGGATTTACTGGCTGGACTTTGTTTCTTATATGCACGACAAATACCCTGATATCATCAAGCTTGCCAGTGTCCAAACAACCCATGCGGATGCTTACATTAACCATCTGAGGACAAAAGGACGGTTTATCAGAGAAATTACTTTTAAGAATAAAAAGAAAACCTGTACCTACCAGTCCAAGGAGAAATTGTCTCCACGAACCTGCAATGTTTATCAGCATACGCTGGCGGAAGTATTCAATAAACTACGTACAGATTCCGGTCTGATTAATAATCCCTTTGACGATATAGAAAAGCAGGACAATGAATATGAAAGCCGGGAGGCCTTCACAGAAAAAGAACTGGCCTTAATCAGGGATAACGCCAATGACTTCGTCCGGGCTATCTTTTGTGTAGGGATTGCAACTGCACTGCGAGAAGGCGATATCTGCACTTTAAAGTGGTCGGAGATAGACTTCAAAAATAAACTTATTACCCGAAAAATGAAAAAGGTGCGCCGGTACGTAGAAATACCGATCATGCCGCCGATGCTGGATTTCCTGCTGGTGCAAAAGGAAAAAGCTGGAGATAGTGAATATGTTTTGCCGGAACATGCCGCGATATATAAATCAAACCCTTCAGGCATCAGTGCAAGAGTTAAGAAATTCCTTGAAGGCCTGGGGATCACCACTACGAAAAAAGTCGAAGGTCGCGACCGCGCAGTCTCTATCAAAGATGTCCACAGCCTTCGGCATTCATTCTGTTATTACGCAGGAATTTATGGGGTTCCGCTTATGATTGTCCAGTCCATCGTCGGCCACATGACCCCGGAAATGACAAAGCACTACCAGGCACATGCAACCAGAGAAGCCAAGCACGAAAAAATGCTTCAGATGCCTGACTTTATGGGATTATCCGGAGTGAATGTAAAGGTATTGCTGGCATCCGAGATAGACCAGTTAAAGGCGCAGCTTATTGACCGCGTCAACGCCGTAAATAATATCGACTCAATCAAAGCGGCACTGGCAGTTCTGAAAGATTAGCTTTTGCATGGCGAAAATCTTTGGACTGCCCCCATTACGCTTTTGTTCTGTCCATAACATACTTATTTCGCTGAAAAGCCAGTAATGACATCTCTTATCTCATTCTCCAGCTTAAAATCCTCCATTTGCCGGGTATAATCTACCTTTAATTTCTACTTTCAGCTTAAAACTACTCATTTATCAGGCATAATACTTGATGGCTATTTATTCTATAGCCGTCGCCTCTGTATTTGGCCGAATCCGGCCTCCAACAACCTTGGTGGCCATGCTCCTGTCTGGCCGCCTATCTAAAAAGGAAGGCGAAAAATGAGTCCAGCAGCAGCTTTAATTCTCGAAACGCAGATTTATCCTATCATCCGGAAAACCATCCCCAGGAAAGCCAAGCCCATCGGTTCAGAAGATTATCAGGAACTGGTCCAGGATGCAACCGCGATAGCCGCAACAATGATCGACTCCATGGAAAAGTCCGGCAAGGCTCCAATTCCCAGCAGTATCGCGTACTACAGCATCCAGAGGACCAAATCCGGCCGGCGCTCCTACGGCGACAGCCGCACCGATGTGATGAACCCCGGCTACCAGATGGATAACGAAGGCTCCGTCTGTTCCATGCAGGCTCCGGTCGGCGGGGAAGATGAAGACTTTACCGTCGGCGATATGATCGCGTCCAGAACCGAGGACATCGCCGCTAAAGTGCTCCGGCAGATCGACTGGGATGACTTCATGCAGACCCTCGATGCCAGGAAGCGCGTGATTGTCCAGGAGCTGATGGTCGGCGGCGGCACCGGTGACATC
>CAIKZE010000308.1 GCA_903831825.1 uncultured Lentisphaeria bacterium
AATTTTAATTGTCATCATTCACCGGACTAAAGTCCGGCGCTACAATATGTATCGCTCCGCTGGAGCTTGTTTTGACTGTTTTACTTTATTTTATCAGAGCGTTTGACATAAAAGTGTCAACTACCTTTTGAAACATGCCGAAAATGTTCTGTAAAAAGTGCGGAGCTCAAAATGAAGACAACGCCACAGCATGCGCAAGCTGCAATGAAAAGCTGGATCAAACCGTAGTTATGGCAACCGCCGCCGAAGCAGCCCCCAAACCTCAATCTCAGCCTCAAATACAGTCACACATGGTTTTCGCAATTATCATAACCTTGGTGTGCTGTATCCCGTTCGGTATTCCCGCCATCGTTTATGCCGCGCAGGTTTCCGGAAAAGTCGCCGCCGGCAATATCGAGGGCGCGCTGGAATCTTCCAGGAAAGCCAAAATGTGGTGCTGGATTGGTTTCTGGTCAGGCCTGGCCTTCACGATTATCTGCATGGTGAAAGGTGTTCCGTTTTTGCAGGCAATCCCGCAGTATTAATAGATGCGCCGTACAGTCAAAATTTTCTTGGCGGCAGGAGCATTATTATTGTTCCTGCTGCTGTTATATGCAATCAATCCGGCGGAATCCAAGTGGGCGCCGCCGTGCGTTTTTAATGAGATGACCGGCCTTTATTGCAGCGGATGCGGAACCCTGAGGGCAGGGCATTGTCTGCTTCACGGCGATATCGGGGGCGCGGTTGCCAAAAATCCGCTGTTGTTTGTCCTGTTGCCGGCGCTGCTTATCCTGCAGTTCAACAAAAAATGGTTATGGCATCCTTATACCGGCTGGAGTCTGCTGTTTATAATCGTCGGCTACGGCATCCTCCGCAATATTCCGCTGTGGCCGTTCTCCCTGCTGGCCCCTCATTGAACTTTTATAAAAGCGAGTTGATATGAGCAAAAATAAAATATCTGTCACTGTAAAAATTGCGATAATTTTAACCATTATCAGTGTAATTCCGGCAATCTATATGAATACCATTTCCGATGGATATGCACTTTATTACGGATTACCGATCAGTACAGCATTCATGGGAATAGGGTTTCTTCTTTCTATTTTTGGTTTCATTTTCTGGATTGGCGGCTTAATTGCAGCAATCAAAAACAGAAATAATAACGGAAAGATTGTGTGTATTATTTGCATGTTTCTTAATTTCATTTTTATCGGGTATTGTTTAACAGGGATTGACAGCTATAGAGAACCGAGTAGACGTATTTCCTGTGCCAGTAATATGAAACAAATTCATATTTCATTAAAGCAATACGCTGCGGATTATTCCGGTAATTTTCCGCCTGCCAATGGAGCTGCCGGACTGGAATATCTGAGAAAATATGATTATCTGACCGATTACTCCGTATATGCCTGCCCAAGCACGATGACAACGCGAGGCCAAAACAATCAGCCGTTGACAGAAGAAAACGTAGATTATGTTTACATCGGCGGCTTAAATAAAAAATCCGATCCGAATGCTCTGATTCTTTACGACAAACCCAATAATCACGAATTTTTCGGAAATGTCGGTGCGGTAGACGGAACCATCAAAGGCATCTACGGAAATCCGTGGACGGAAAAAATCAGGAAGTGAGAGTTCCATTTATGCTTTTTATGGAGGGTTATGCTCCGTCATAACCGGGTTTTAGGCTGCGGAAGAGGGTGGATGGTTGCCACGGAGGACAACCCTTCATCGCTATCAAGCTAAGGATTTTTGAACTGAATATCCAATAACGAACAAGGAATATCCAATGTCCAAGTTAATTCCAATCCTTCACCGGTTGGAATCCGATGATTTTATCTGGTCTGGAAAACCAGCAGATACGGAACCGCCGGGTGGCCGTCGGCGTCTTTGAAGTTCATGAACACCTGCGAGTTTATCCAGATGACGTAAGTTTTTCCCGGCTCAAGCTTGACGTCGAGCACACAGGTTTTCCTGTCGTCCAGATATTTCGGATTGCCGAGCACCTGCGGGAATGACTCTTTCGACAGTTGCGACCAGGACCAGCTTCGGTCCAGCATTTCCTTGCTGAACGTGACCCTGATTTGCGTTGTTGTCGCGGCGTCCACGTTCCTGTCGCCCGCTTCCGGAACGGTTTTGACGACTGACGGGGGAAGCGTTTTGAGCGAAGCTTCCTGACCCCAGGCCAGCCCTGCCGCTATCCACATCAGACATCCCAATACCGCGATTGCTTTTTTCATGTTTCTTCCCCCCTTCATTTTTTGTTTCAGTCTTTTTTATAACCACAGAGACACCAAGGCACAGTTTTTTTCGGCTAAAAACCAAAAACTTTTTTAACCACGGAATACACGGATTTACACGGATTTCTTGATTTTAAAACGAGAATCTTTGTGTCTTTGTGCCTTTGTGGTTAATTTAATTGAAATTACACCGCCTGGTCAAAAAATAACCCCTGCTTTTTGTCAGCAGGGGTTATTGTATAACTTAAACTACTATGGAAAAGAATTACTTCTTTTCGAAGAGTTCGCGGATCTGTTTGCCGACGATTTCTACCGGGTGTTTGCCCAGTTCTTTGCGTTTGGCTAACAGGGTCTTGGCGCCGCTTCTGGCTTCTTTGAGCCATTCTTTGGCGAACTTGCCGTTTTCGATATCTTTCAGGGATGCTTTCATGCGCGCTTTGATTTCGTCGCGGGGAAGAATTCTCGGACCGTTGACGTATTCGCCCCATTCCGCGGTATTGGAAATAACGGCGTTCATCTTCTGGATGCCGCCTTCGAATACGAGGTCAACGATCAGTTTGACTTCGTGCACGCATTCGAAATAGGCCATTTCCGGGGGATATCCGGCTTCGATCAATGTTTCAAAACCGTATTTCATCAGGTCAACCAGGCCGCCGCAGAGGACGTTCTGTTCGCCGAACAGGTCTTCATAGGTTTCCTGTTCGAAAGTACATTCCAGACATCCGGCGCGGGTGAAGCCCATGGCTTTGGCCATCGCGAGCGCGATTTTCAAAGCTTTGCCGCTGGCATCCTGCTTGACGGCGACCAGTCCGGGAACGCCGAAACCTTCGAGGAACGCCTTGCGCTCTTCGGTGGCCGGGCTCTTCGGGGCGACCATGATTACGTCAACATCCGCCGGGGGAACGATTTCTTTGTAAACGATATTGAACCCGTGAGAACAGCAGAGAACCTTGCCGGCCTTCATGTGTTTCTTGATGTCTTTTTCATATACCTGAGCATGGAATTCGTCAGGAAGGAGAATGTGGATGATGTCGGCTTTTTTGGCGGCGGAAGAGACATCCATCACTTCGAAACCGTCTTTTTTCGCCTTTTCATAAGACGCGTCTTTGATCGAACCGATAATTACGTTGACGCCGGAATCTCTCATGCAGAGCGCCTGAGCGCTGCCCTGGCTGCCGTAACCGATAACGGCAACAGTTTTACCGCTGAGATAGCGTAAGTTTGCGTCTTTGTCATGAAGAATTTTCATTTTTGTCTCCTTAGAAAATCTTACAGTTTATTTACTAAATTGTTGAAAAACAACAGAAAACACGAAAGAATCAATATAATTTTACAGAGCCTGATTTCAAGCGGAGTTCCGCAAATATCTGAAATTTATTACCCTCGCCGCAAGCATTTTACCGAAGGCATGGCGCTTAGGAGCCGTAAAACAATAACCTTTATATCTTCGCGCTTCTCCCGAATGAAAAATTTAACGCAAAGGCGCAAAAGCGCAAAGAAGAGAATTTTTTAAAGTTTGGCTTTGCCAAATTTAAAAAAGACTTTTTTACTTTTATCTTTGCGCTTTTGCGCCTTTGCGTTAAAATTAAGGTTTAGATTCGTTACCCCTCCTTCAATTTCAATATAAGCCAAAGACGGAGCGCCCTTGCTTTCACGGTTTGACGGGATATTTTTCTATATACAAGATACGGAGAAATAAATACGGGAGCGGGCAGGGTGCATATATTTTATCAGATTGACAATGAATTTTTAGCTGTTACAACGCTGATTATTTTTTGCATTACATATATCGGGTTGGCCGCCGGCCGTGTCTGGGGACTCAAACTGGACCGTACTTCAATCGTCCTGCTGGGCGCGATCTCCATGCTGGCGCTGGGTTGCATTTCATTGAAAAAAGCTGTGGATTCCATTAACTTTGAAACGGTGCTGCTGCTTTTCAGCTTGATGGTAATCGCATCGCAACTGCATTATGCCGGTTTTTTTCATAAAGTCGCCGACCGGATTTCATCGCGTCTGGACCGTCCTGTATATTTTCTCGCCCTGCTGATGGTCACCAGCGGAGTGCTTTCGGCGTTTCTCAATAATGATGTGGTCTGTCTGGCGTTTACGCCTGTCGTCACCGTGGCGCTGCTGCGCAAACGGCTGAACCCTGTTCCTTTCCTGATCGGGCTGGCTCTTTCCAGCAATATCGGTTGTGCTTTGACGCTGATCGGCAATGCCCAGAACGTGCTTGTCGGCCAGGTCGGGCATTTAAGTTTCGGCGGGTATATGCTGTGGGCGGCGCTGCCGGTCACCTTGTCCATGGCAGGCGCTTTCGGCATAATCTGTCTGCTTGGACGCCGCAGTTTTTATCTTGCGGAAAAGGACATTGCTCCCCCAACGCTGGAAGATACAACGCCGTTCGACAGTTGGCGGGCGACAAAGGGTATCGGCCTGATCTGCATTATTGTCATTTTGTTTTTCACCCCGCTGCCGCGTTATCTGGTGGCGCTGACCGGGGTCGGGCTGCTGTTATGCAGTCAGCGGCTGGAGAGCAAAAAAGTGCTGGCGCTGGTTGACTGGCAGATTTTGCTGCTGTTTATGAGTCTGTTTGTGGTGGTCGGGGCATTTTACAACAGCGGGATGATGGAGCCTATGCTCAAGGCGGCTGACGGCTGCGGCATTGACGTGCATAATTCTTATGTGCTGGCGCTGGTCACCGGGGTGCTCAGCAACCTGATCAATAATTCCGCCGCGGTAATGCTGCTGGTGAATCTGTTGGATTTCAGTTCTCCGGTCAATGGCTATGTGCTGGCGGTTTCCAACTCATTTGCCGGTAATCTGTTCATCATCGGCAGTGTCGCCAATATTATTATGATGCAGGGAGCCGATGCCTGCGGCGTAAAAATCTCTTTCCGCGAATTTGCCAGGTATGGGGTGCCGAGTACGATTCTTTCGTTCGGAATCCTTATGTTATGGATATGGGTGACGCGGTCGTTCTAAGGCGGGCTTTGCCAACTCCAGAAGTCAGAATTCAGGAGACAGCGACGGACTGCGGTATCCGCAGTTTTAGCAAATAAGGAACTCTCAGGAATTTGAAAAGTCTTTCAAAGGAAAAAGATGGAGTTTCAAATAAGAATGGGACAAAAACGTTTCAAGAAGAAAAACAGGCAGATGGCTTAAAACATAGAAAATTAAAACAAAGACACTAAAGAGGATTAAGGGATGCCGGCCTTGTTTTCCTGATTTAAAAGTGTATCGTCTGGCTGAACAAAAAAGCAATAAAGAAAATTTTTATGATAAAAATCGGCGAATACAATAAATTGAAGGGTTGGAACCATTCCGACTTCGGCTTTTATCTGAGTGATGGAATTTCGAAGGTATTGCTGCCCAATAAATATGTGCCGGAAGATTTGAAGGTCGGCGACGAAATCGAAGTATTTGTTTATACCGATTCGGAAGACCGCCCGGTAGCCACGACTTTGAAGCCCAAAGCCATAGTCGGCGAATTCGCGCTGCTTACCGTGAAAGAAACAACCAGGATTGGCGCGTTTCTCGACTGGGGGCTGGAAAAAGACCTGCTCGTGCCGTTTAAAATGCAGCTTGATGATATGAAGCCGGGCAAATCCTATTGTGTGCGGGTATTGCTGGATGAAGAGACCAACCGGGTAATCGCCACCACCAAAGTGAAAGAATTTCTGCGCTACGATCCCGCGGATTTCAAGATTAATCAGGAAGTTGATATCCTGGTGATCGGCTTCAATGACATCGGCATCGACGTCATTGTCAACGGCGCATATTCCGGCATGCTTTACCGCAATGAGGTATTTAAGATAATCGAGGCCGGAGACCGCGCCAAAGCTTATGTCAAAAAAATCCGGGAAGACGGCAAGCTGGACCTGGCGCTGCAGCCGCAGGGGTATCGCGCAATCGTGCCGACCGCCGCCGAGCAAATCCTGGATGCGCTGAAATACTACAACGGTTTTCTGGCAGTGAATGACAAAACCACTCCCGCCGAGATCGAACGCCAGTTCCACATGAGTAAAAAGACCTTCAAAAAAGCTGTCGGCAGTCTTTACAAAGCCCGCATAATCAAAGTCGAAGACCGCGGCATAACCCTGATCCAGACTTGAATCCGGCGTTTCCGATCCTATTTGTTATTGCAGTCAAGTATAAGCCTGGCGATATCGTATACAGCTTCCGGTTTATTTTCTTTTTGCAGCGCTGAGATATGGCGCCTGTATGTTTCCGGCTGCATAATATTTTTCACGGCGGTCACTATCTTTTTGCGGTCTTTCACCATGTCTCCGAGTTGCATGGCAAGGACATATTCGACATTGCCTTCTTCCTGCCCCGGCAAAAAACTTGTCAGAATTATCGGCAGGCTTTTTGAAACGGCTTCTATGATTGTTCCCGGACCCGCTTTGGTAATGATAAGATCAGAAGCACCCATAATATCTGCGATTTCGTCAGTGAAGCCGAACACTTTCATGGGGAAGTTGAATTTAGAACTGTTGTCTTCGAGTTTCTTTTGGAGAAACTGATTTCTTCCGGCCACGACGATGAGTTGTATGTCCAGGCTGCCTTTGCTTAGCTCGGCAATGAATTCATAGATATTGCCGCCGCCCTCTCCCCCGCCCATGAACAATACGGTAAACTTGTCCGCGGCAATCCCCATCGTCCGGCGCAATTCTTTTCTGGAACTGGATATTTTAAAGAATTTCGGATCAATAGGCAAGCCCATAACTTCGATATTGTCCGCATTATGTCCATATTCTCTGCAAAGTGCTTTTGCCTGTTCCGTGGCCAATACGATTTTGTCGGCCTGCGGACATATCCAGAAGCGATGAAAAGTTACAGGGTCAGTCACGACAGTGAGAAGCGGAACCATATGATTAATCTCTCTCATGGCCTTCGCCGTAATATGATTCATCATGGGATGCACCGAAACAATTATGTCCGGATTCTTTTCCTTTATAAGCGTTTGAAGTTTTTTTGCTATAAACGGATTGGTGATTTTTTTTATGATTATAATGGACAAGTTGCTGTTAGTCGCATGATACAGCGCTCCCCAGAGGAAGGGGAAATATTTTATAACCGGAGCATACATATTGGCCAGTAGACTTATCAATATATTTGAAGACGAAGACGCAAACGCATCAATCATTTCCTGCTGCGGGGCGTTATCGCCCATTATCTCTTCAACAGTTTTCATTAAGGCATTGGCCGCGCTTCTGTGCCCGCCGCCGGTGTCTGAAAACAGATAAAGAATTTTCTTATTTCTCATTATCATTCCTGATTTTATTCATTTCTGACTTAGGAGCCGTAAAACAATAAGTGTTTGCCGGTTCGTTACATACCTGAAGGTATGCGCCTCACCGGCAATTCCCAAAATCACTTCGGGATATTTCGCGAAACTTGTCAAGTTTATTTTTTAACAACTCCTTATTTGCCCAAGGGGTCAGATATTTGCGGCAGCCGGTTGCCGGAGTTGCAAAGAAAGTCTGCTTGTTCTAAATTGAACCGGAAATAGTCATTATCTCCGGCATAGTATATTTCATCATTTAAACAGTTTCAACCTGCAAAAGAGTGATTTTGATTTGCTAAAAATTATTTTTTATGAAAAAGCGTATTTTTTATGGAAAACTAGTTGACATATAATTAGTTTACATATAAACTAATTATCAAGTCATAATTTTGAGAGGTTTACATGGAAAAGAAATACTGTCATACCGAACTGGTCAGTTTCGCGGACCGGGATCACGAGGCGCTGATGGGCGTCTGGTGGACCGGGATCTTGTTGAAAAAGCGGGCAAAACATTTTTTCAGTAATTTTCTTTCTTCGGAAGTGCAGTTCAACATCATGATGGTGTTGAAGTATTCTGAAAAAACGCTGACCCAAAGCGAACTTGGCGAACAGTTGCTGGTGGATAAGTCGAATATTACCGGGCTTTTGGACCGCATGGAAAAATCCGGGCTGATCCGGCGCTTGAGCGTGCCGGGGGACCGGCGCTGTTACCATATTGAGTTGACCGATTCCGGCAGGGAAATCCTTGAAAAGGTCGAACAGCCATACCGGGATTATGTAAAAAAACTCATGGCGACATTTTCGGCGAAGGAGATTGACGACATCAACCGGTATATGTCGCGTCTGGAGAAAGCTGTTGCCGCGGAAGAATCAACTGCATTTAACGACAGGAGTTAATCATGGGACTGGAACTTTTTAAAACACGCCGTTTTCTGCCGTTGTTCATCACTCAGTTTATGGGGGCGTTCAACGATAATTTTTTCAAGAATGCACTGTTGATATTGATCACCTACAAGCTGGTATCAATGAGCGAACATGCCGCAGTGCTGGTAAATATTGCCGCGGGAATTTTTATGCTGCCGTTTTTTCTGTTTTCCGCCACTGCCGGGCAGCTTGCGGACAAATACGACCGCGCCGCAATTGCCAGGATTATCAAAATCGTTGAAATCATCATTATGCTACTGGCCGGAACGGCAATGCTGCTGATGACCTGGGACGGCGCGCCGTCAATCTTGAAAAGCCCGGTGATATTGCTGTTTCTGCTGTTCATGATGGGAGCTCATTCCACGTTTTTCGGGCCGATCAAATACGCATTGCTGCCGCAGCATCTTAAAGAGAATGAACTGATCGCCGGGAATGCCTATGTTGAGGCCGGAACTTATCTGGCGATACTGGGCGGAACTATTCTCGGCAATGTCCTTATCATGAAGCAGCATGGTGAAGCAATCGTGGCCGTCGGACTGGTTGTCGTCGCGGTTTCAGGTTATCTGGCAAGCCGCTGGCTGCCCCGTTCGCAAGCGCCGTCGCCGGAGCTGAAAGTCAACTACAATTTTGTGGCTGAAACTATCGTCATTCTTAAAAGCATTAAAAAGCAGAGGGTAATTTTTCTATGTGTGCTGGGGATTTCCTGGTTCTGGTCCATTGGCATGCTGCTGCTGACGCAACTTCCTGTATTCTGTAAAAGCATACTTGGAGCTGATGAAAATGTCGTAACATTTTTCCTGACCATTTTCACGCTGGGCATCGGCATCGGCTCCGTGCTGTGCAACCGCCTGCTCAAGGGACTGGTGCAGACGACATTTGTGCCGCTTGGCGCGCTGGGTATGTCGCTGTTCATTGCCGACCTTTATTTTTCCTGCAACGGCATGGTGTTGAGGAGTGCGGTTGTCTCGCTGCCTGAGTTTGCCGGCCATTGGGTTTGCTGGAGGCTGGCATTTGATATGTTCATGCTTGCCGCCTGCGGCGGGATTTTTATTGTGCCGCTGTACGCGATGCTGCAGAATCGTGCCGACCCGTCCGAGACGGCGCGGATTATTGCCGGCAACAATATTGTAAATGCCATGTTCATGGCTGCCGCGGCGCTGCTGGTGGTGCTGGCGCTGGAGTTGCACATGACGGTGCCGCAGATTTTTCTGCTGACGGCTTTCCTTAATCTGCTGGTGGGGATTTATATCTGCCGCCTGCTGCCGGACGCGCTGTTCCGTTCGCTGTTCCGCAGCGTGCTTTCTCTGTTGTTCCAGGTTGAAGTAAAAAATCTGGAGAATTACAACAAAGCCGGGGAGCGGGTGCTGATTGTCGCCAACCATACTTCGCTGCTGGATGCGATGCTGATCGCGGCATTCATGCCGGAAAAGATTACCTTTGCGGTAAATACGGAAATGGCGAAAAAATGGTGGGTGAAAGTGGGCTTGTCGCTGGTCAATGCTTTTCCGCTGGACCCGGCCAAGCCGATGGCCACCAGGTCGCTGATTGAGGAAATCCGGAAAGACCGCAAATGCATGATTTTCCCGGAAGGCAGAATCACCGTTACCGGCGCGCTGATGAAAGTATATGAAGGCTCCGGCATGGTTGCCGAAAAATCCGGGGCAATGGTGCTGCCGATCCGGATTGACGGGGCCCAATATTCCAAATTTTCCTACGTGAAGGACAAAGTTAAAACCCGCTGGTTTCCGAAAATTACGCTGACCGTGCTGGAGCCCCGGCGTTTCGAGGTGGATCCGGTGTTCAAAGGCCGGGAGCGCCGGCAGAAAATTTCCGCCGGGATTTACGATATGATGGTCGAGATGATGTATCATACCTCGCGGATAGATGAACATCTGTTCCGTTCACTGCTGAATGCCGCGAAGCTCTATGGCGGCGGACACCGGATTGCCGAGGATTCCACGCGCACGGTGCTAAACTACCGGCAGTTGATCCGCAAAAGTTACATCCTGGGCAATGTTCTGAGCAGACGCTGCGGCAGCGAAAAGTACATTGGCCTGATGATCCCCAATTCATTGCCGAATGTGGTTGCGTTCTGGGGGTTGCTGGCTTATGACAAGGTTCCCTGCATGATCAACTTTACCGCCGGCATTGCCTCGATTTCCGCCTGTTGCAAAGCCGTCGGAATTAAAACTATTTTCACTTCGCGCAAATTTATCACGATGGCGCATTTGGAAGCGCTGGAAGACGCGTTGAAAGACTGCGGCTTGCGGGTGATTTGCCTGGAGGATGTTAAGCAGAGTATTTCGTTGTTCGAGATAGCCGCCGGAATGTTCCGTTCGTTGCTGCGCCTGATGCCGGAAGCGAAACCGGATGATACAGCGACAATCCTTTTTACCTCCGGTTCCGAAGGCACGCCGAAAGCGGTATTGTTGAGTCACCGCAATATTCAGGCCAACCGTACCCAGGTTTCAAGCATCATTTCGCTTAATTCGAAGGACCGCATTTTGAATTGCCTGCCGATGTTCCACTCTTTCGGTTTGAGCATGGGGACGATTTTACCGCTGCTGTCGGGGATCAGAACCTTTTTTTATCCGTCGCCGCTGCATTACCGGCTTATCTCCGAGCTTTGTTATGACTCCATGACCACGATAGTTTTCGGTACGGATACTTTCCTGGCGGGCTACGGGCGCGTGGCGCATCCGTATGATTTTTTCAGCGTCCGGTTCGCGATGGTGGGGGCTGAAAAACTTAAAGAGTCTACAGTCAAACTGTGGATGGAAAAATTCGGGGTCAGAATTTTTGAAGGCTACGGCGCGACCGAAGCCTCCCCGGTGATTTGTTTGGATACTCCCATGTATAACAAGACAGGAACCGTCGGACGACTGCTGCCGTGCATTGAGCACCGCATTGAACCGGTTCCCGGCATTGAAAGCGGCGGCAAACTGCTGATTAAAGGCGATAATGTCATGCAGGGATACATGCGCGATGACCGGCCCGGCGTGTTGCAGCCGCCTCCGGACGGCTGGTATGACACCGGCGATATTGTGGAGATGGATAACGCGGGTTTTGTTTCAATCAAGGGCAGGGTGAAGCGTTTTGCCAAAGTTGCCGGCGAAATGGTTTCGCTGACGGCGGTTGAATCCGCAGTCAACACCTTATGGCCGAAAGCGCTTAGCGGAGTGGTCGCAATTGCCGACCAGCGCAAAGGTGAACAACTGGTCTTGATAACCACTAATTTGAGCGCCGATTCCGCCACCTTGCTTAAACATTTCCGCGAGCAGGGATTAAGCGAACTCTGGGCGCCGCGCCGCATCATACCGATGAAAGATACTCCGCTGTTAGGCACCGGCAAATTTGACTATGTAACGGCCAAAAAACTGGCAGAGGAAAAATTTACCGCTGCTGGATAAGTGTCATCTGACGCAAAATACAAACCGGACCAAGACCGGGTACTGTTCAAAAATACGATTTTAGGAAATGAGTGACGGAGTGATTTGAAATATGTCCAAGCAAAAAAATGGCTCCGACAGCTGGATTCGAACCAGCGACCAAGTGGTTAACAGTCAGTGCGGAGCACCCTCAAAGAGCCTGCTTTGTACTTAAATGCAACATCCTTAAACCACCTAAAACCATGTTAACTCGTAGCATTTACCGTAGCAACTTTTCCTGGTGCCTAAAGCTGACAAAATCAGTCTTTTCAGCTCATCTAAACAATATTGAATAGACACTGTTAATCCTATATTTCAAGTTTTTTTGTATTCTTCTTGTGGATGACTGGGTATTCTCACCTTCTTCAGCTTAAAATCGACCCATTTCACGGCATAATAACTGGAGGGCTTCCTTTCCGCTATTATCCCGCCCAGCTTAAAACGACTCATTAACCGGGCATAATACATGGTAGAGAATTTAGCTTCTACCCTGTGTTTATCGGCCGCACCCGGCCTCCAACAACCATTGGTGGCCGGGGGGGCGTATGCCCCGCCTGGCCGCCTATTACAACGAGAGGTGTAATATGAGTCCAGCAGCAGCGTTGATTCTCGAAATGCAGATCTACCCCATTATTCGGAACACCGTTCACAAAAAGGCTAAACCGATCGGCTCCGAAGACTACCAGGAGCTGATCCAGGACACCACGGCCACGGCGGCGGCAATGATTGACGCCATGGAGCAGTCCGGTAAAGAGCCGATTCCCAACAGCATTGCCTACTACTCTATCCAGCGGACCAAGTCCGGCCGGCGCTCCTACGGCGACAGCCGCACCGACGTGATGAATCCCGGCTACCAGATGGATAACGAAGGCTCCGTCTGTTCCATGCAGTCTCCGGTCGGCGGAGAAGATGAAGACTTTACCGTCGGTGATATGATCGCGTCCAGAACCGAGGACATCGCCGCTAAAGTGCTCCGGCAGATCGACTGGGATGACTTCATGCAGACCCTCGATGCCAGGAAGCGCGTGATTGTCCAGGAGCTGATGGTCGGCGGCGGCACCGGTGACATC
>CAIKZE010000309.1 GCA_903831825.1 uncultured Lentisphaeria bacterium
CCATACTTCCCATACTTCCCATACTTCCCATACTTCCCATACTTCCCATACTTCCCATACTTCCCATACTTCCCATACTTCCCATACTTCCCATACTTCCCATACTTCCCATACTTCCCATACTTCCCATACTTCCCATGCTTCCCATGCTTCCCATGCTTCCCATGCTTCCCATGCTTCCCATGCTTCCCATGCTTCCCATGCTTCCCATGCTTCCCATGCTTCTAAGTTGAAAAATAGAACAGAAATAAAACGCAATGAGCTTTTACCGATTTCTTAGGAGTCGTTAAAAAAATAACCTTTACATCTTCTCAATTCTCTCGAAAACCTTTGCGCTTGCCGGTACTCAAAGTAACTCAAGCTTCCAGCTTGATAAGCAAGCAGGATGCTTGCAGTACTCTTTAGCAGCCCCAAAATCACTTTGGAATATTTCGAGAAACTTGTAAAGGTTATTTTTGAACGGCTTCTAAAGTAAACCGATTTGATCCGGTTAATCCAGCCAGTATGCTTTCCGGCAATTGGTCAGACACTGTCTGACCTTTTCCGATTAAAGCAGATTGGTCAGATGGCGTCTGACCAATTTTATTTCTCATTGTAAAATAAAATTAGCTGAATTTCACTGCTTTTTCGCCTGAATTGCTTCGGCGTGCTGCATCAGTTCTTTCGCCGCGCTTTCCCGTCCGGTTTTCCGATAGACGGCGGCTATATTCTCATAGCCTTTAGTTATCGCGGGATCACCGGGGGAGAAGGTTTTCTCCCGGATTGCCAGCACCCGCTTGTAAAGCTGCTCGGCTTGCGCATATTGCCCCTCGGCGAAGTACACTCCGGCGAGGTTGTTCATGATTGATGACACCATGAGATGATCCGGTCCAAGAGCTTTCTCGCTGATCGCCAGCGCCCGTTTGTAGAGCGGCCCGGCCTCGTCGTAATGCTTTTTGGAACAATACACCCCGGCGAGTTTATTCAGGCACATGGCAATATCCATTTGATTTATTACTTGAGCCTTCTCGGCGTCGGCCAGCGCCTGCTTTGCCGCACCCAAAGCCAGTTCATATTGCTTGGCGTCATCTTTATCATGCTTGTTCCCGCCTGTGGTTTGAGCGGATGCCGCGACAGTTGAAAACAATAACAGCAGTGCAAGCAAGCCGGTTCCATTGATATATTTACTCATTTGTATTCCCTTCAATTTTCTTAGCAATTAATGATATACTGCCATTTCAGGATTACAACTTGATTTTTTCCCGTGATGACAAATCTTGCGAAGGAAAACCAAAATCAAAAAAGAGGAATAGAAGTCATTAAAACGGGCGACGTTACCGGAGAGTACATTTGGAATAAAGCGATTAAACAAAAACTATCCCTGTGGGGATGAAGGGAAAAATGGTCGGAGCGAGAGGATTTGAACCTCCGACTTCTGCGTCCCGAACGCAGCGCTCTAGCCAGGCTGAGCCACGCTCCGACATATAAAGGTCATCGTAGAAGTACGAGACCTTTATAATAGTATCAAAAAACTAAAAAGCAACCTCAAATCTAAATTTAAAGTTAATTTTTTAAAGAGATAACGACTTTCTTGAGAGAACCTTCGCCTTCACTGGCGGTGATAAGCTCGGGATCTTCCTGCAAAGTGATATGGATAATTCTGCGATCATGCGAATTCATCGGGGGCAGGACGACGGGTTCGCCCCAGCGTTTGACTTCCTTGGAGGCGTCAATGGCCTGGATGCGCAGAGTTTCTTCATGAGCGGCTTCGTCTTCTTCATTGCGTTCACGTCCGCCTCTGCTGTCACGTCTGTCGCCGCCTCTGTCGTCTCTGTCTCTTCTGTCGCCGCGATCACCTCTGTCGCGACCGCGACGGTCTCCACCGCGGTCATCGCGACGATCTCCGCCTCTGCGTTCGCCGCGGTCATCGCCTTCGCCTTCGGCATCGCCGCCGGGACGGGTGTTATTTCTGGAATATCCGTCAATGTCGAGCACGATTCTGGGACAGTCGGGTTCGGCATTGAACATCATGCGGTTGAGCAGAAGCTGAAGGCTTTCGAGAGTCTGACCTTTACGTCCGATAATGCGTCCGGCATCCTCGGAAGCGATGATGACGGCGAGTTTGGAACCTTTGTCTTCGATTTTGAGTTTTGCGTCGAGCGCGAGGTAGTCAAGCATCGTGGCAAGCGTTTTGGACACTTTGACTTTGATTTCTTCCATCTTTTCGGTGTTTTCCATGTTGTTTTACACTCCTTTTTTGCGGTTTAGGCAGTTCAAGCTTTTTTTAAGCTGTTTATTTGACTCTTTTCGGCAGCCGGTTGATCTTTACCCATTTTCTGGGTCATGTAGAGTTGCAGAATGCTGAATACCTGGCTGACCGTCCAGTATAATGTAAGCCCTGAAGGCAGGGAGTACAGGACGAAAAGCATAACCACAGGCATGAACATCATCATTTTCTGCTGCATCGGATCGGCTGGAGCAGGAGTCATTTTCTGCTGCAGCACCATCAGCGCCGTCATAACCAATACAAGCGGGTTGAGCGGGAGACCGAAGATAACCGCGATAGTATCCGGTCTGGACAGGTCAGAGGCCCAGAGGAAGGAAACCTGGCGGAGTTCAACGGCGCCGTCAAGCGTCGCGTATAATGCGAAGAATACAGGGATCTGGAGAAGGATCGGCAGACATCCGCCGAGCGGATTGACTTTCTCGATTTTATACAATTCCATGACTTTGGCGTTCATCTGCTGCGGATTGTCTTTGAATTTCGTCTTGAGCTCCGCGACTTTCGGCTGAAGTTTCTGCATTTTCTTCATGGAATTGTTGGCTTTCTGGGTAATCGGCCAGAAAACCACGCGGACAATAATGGTCAGGACAATGATGCTCCAGCCGTAAGAGCAGCAGAAGGAATTCAGCATAATCAGCGCCACCAGCATGAATTTGGCCACCCAGTCCAGGGGGCCCCAGGCCAAATGCATAATTCTGGAGGCTGATTCATTGAACTTCTTCAGTTCGGCCAGGATTTTGGGCCCGACATAGTATTTGAACTTGAAAGTCAGTTCTTTGCCGGAAGCCACCGTAATGTTTTTATAGGAACCGCCGATGCCGGCAGTAAAATATTTCTCTTTTTCGGGACTGGCAACCTCTTCCCTGGTTTGGACCACCCCGGCGTCAAACGGCTTTTCGGGAAGCAGCAGACAGGCAAAATATTTATTGCCGACGCCAGTCCACTTTACGGGCTCGGCCGGCTGAACGAAAAAGTCTTTGTCTTTGGCATTGGCATATAAATCAAACAGGGTCTCGCCGACAGTCATGAAATCAATGCAATGGGTTTCAGTTCTGATCGTGTCGCCCGCCAGATACAGCAGAGGTTGAAGAAAGCCGCTGTTGATTGAAATTTTTTCGAATTTCAGATCGTTGCGTCCGGTATTTTTGAAAGAAACGGTATAATCAGTCGTGTAATCGTCAACGACGTTCCAGCTCTGAGTAAGCAGAAAGACGTTTCCGGATTCATCCGCGAGTTTTCTGACCACGGAAAAAGCTTTATCCGAACTGCGGTTATTGTCAATAACCTCCAGGACTTTCCACGGTTTGGAGTTGAATACCGCCAGCGCGCCCGGTTCGAGATTTTTATCGAGGGTGACTTTTCCGGTATGCGCGTAATTCATGAATTTGTCCAGCACCACGGATTTGACGGTCCCGGAAGCCGGATCAATCGCCATCGTAAAATATTTATTGAGAATCGTCTGTGACGGAATGACCTCAAGCGTATCCGGCACGCGGACAACCGCTTTGGCGGCAGCGCCAGACTTAACGGGAACGGCAGTATCTTTAGCGGCGGGAACAACAGGGGTTTCAACGGGGGCGGCAGCAGTTTTTTCCTGGGTCTTGACTGCGGGTTCTTCCGGCATCCATCCGAACATTTTGCATATCGGGGTCCAGGCGAAAAGCAGAACAACACAAATCACAAAAGCAACGATAGTCTCTTTATCAAACTTCACAATTATCAAATTCCTAAATTAATTTTTTCTGCCTGTCCGCCTGGGGGGCACGGGATCGAAGCCGCCCTTACCAAAAGGCTGACAGCGCAACAGCCGCCACACGGTCAGTACCGAACCTTTAAGCATACCGTGCAGCCTAAAGGCCTCAATCGCGTATTGCGAGCATGAAGGAGTGAAACGGCAACAGCGCGGAAGCAGCGGCGAAATCGTCCATTGATAAATTTTAATCGCGCCAACCGCGATCCAAGTTAATCTGAAAGATTTGACAACACCGGTGAAAGACCGGACTTTTTCAACAGATTCTGCATCTGTTCCTGAACTTCCTGCTGTTTTAACTCCATCATCCGCTGTCTTGGAATCATAACCAGATGAGCACTTTTCACATTCGCCTTCAGCATCCGTAAAGACTCCCACAGAAGTCTCCGCGCACGGTTTCGGGTCACGGCTTTTTTGCTGTATTTCTTTCCGCATATTACTCCGCAACGCAATTTGCCATCCGGAGACGGGGCCACAACCAGAATAAACAAGCTCCCGACAAACTTTCTGCCGTGTTCGCGAACATAATCAAACTCCGATTTCAAGCGCAATTTGTCAGAAGATGTTAACGTCTGTTTCAAAGCTTAAAGCGGTATCCATTGAGTTATGCGCGCGAACCTGGAACAATCCAGTTCAGGCGGCTGAATTACAAGGCCAGTCTGGCACGGCCTTTCTGACGGCGGCGCGCTAAAACCTGTCTGCCACCGCGGGTGGACATTCTGGCCATAAAACCGATTCTGCGGTTCCTTCTCTTATTCGACGGCTGATACGTTCTTTTCATTTAATTTAACCCTTTTTTTACAAATTGTTTAAAAATACTATAATATATCAGTTCAGGATTGATTACGGTTGTTACGCTCAATAATCCTGTGACAATATTGTCTCATAAAACAGAGATAACGAATTTACTCTTTTTTTTCCCGGATTCAAGCCCGAATGCGAGAAAAATCGCCAAAAGTTTATAATTCGAGAAGCCGGAATCGCGACTTGTGATTAGTGAATAGTGATTGGCAACTAAATCCCGTCCCCAGACTTTCTGATTTATGCCATTCTCAGGAGCTGTTAATACCGATTCGCAATCTTAAAAGTAAGTAAAGACAAGGAATATGGGTTGATTGCGCGCTTGCCGCGCAATAACCCCTCTTGAACTGGGCCGTGGGATATGGGGATTGCTTTTTCTCGAGGTCTCTTAACAGGCTGAAGCAGTGCATTTTCGACAGTTCAA
>CAIKZE010000310.1 GCA_903831825.1 uncultured Lentisphaeria bacterium
TCAAGGCGACTAAGGCTGAGTTAAAAAAACTAGCCGTGATCCACAACGATACGCTTGGAAAGTGGAACTACACCATCATGCCAAGAGCAGAGGGAGCCGGGCAGTAGAAAATGTGATTTTGTTTTTGTGTCGATCCTTAGCCAAGCATGATGACTTCAGTCCCGACATCAATGATGGCGTTGACACTTTAAGAGTCGTCCTGGCGGCATATAAGTCAAGCAAAACCGGCAAACGCATAGAAATAAAAAAGTGAATTCCAAAATCCCAAAGGCACAAACATGAAAAAAATAGGATTCATAGACTACTTTATCGACGAATGGCATGCCAACAACTACCCGAAATTCATCAGTGAAAGCTTATATAAAGATGAATTCAAGGTGCATATGGCATGGGAGGAATTCTGTCCGACAGACAAAAAAAACCTTAAAGACTGGTGCAGGGAATTCAATGTAATTCCAGCTTCATCAATTCAGGACGTTGTTGACAAATGTGATTGCATTATAGTCCTGGCTCCCTCAAATCCTGAAGTGCATGAACGCTTTTCAGAAATCCCCCTTAAAAGCGGAAAGCCGGTCTATATTGATAAGCCTTTCGCTAGTGACTTGAAAACTGCCGAAAGGATTTTCGGTAATGCCGAAGAAGGCAAAACTCCGATGATGTCATCATCCGCCCTGAGATTCGGATCAGAAATTCAGAATTTTTTGAAAGACACGCTAAAACGTGATAAGGTAAAATTCGCAGCTATTCGCGGCGGCGGCAGTTCCTTTGAAGAGTATGCAATCCATCAAATCGAAATGCTGGTTATGCTTATGGGCGGCGGCGCTAAAAATGTCATGCAGTGCGGCACAAGCACTAACAATCTGCTGGTTGTTGAATATGAAGACGGAAGGCGGGCATCGGTAAGCCGTTATTCGCCGCAGCCATTCGGAATTACAGTCGAATATGGCGATAAAATATTCACAGCTAACACGATGGGAGATTTCTTCCCACGTTTTATTAACAGTATGCTGGAATTTTTCAAAACAGCTAAGCCGTCAAACAAGAAAGAGGAAACACTGGAAATTGTCAGAATTCTTGAAGTTTCAATCAAGGCGTTGAAGACCCCTGACAAATGGATAAAAATCGGTTAGGAGCAGATACTAAATAATCTTTACAATTTTTGAGTGGAGCCTGATTTGATATTCGGATAGAATTCAAAAAGATATATCCTTGGTTATACTGTCATCTCTGAAAAATTTGAAGCAATCGTCTTAAAAGCAGCCGCTTAAAAGATTTCTACGACATTGGGCTTTTAACGAAACAATTTGATTTTGAGTACAGTATTAGTCCCTGCAATTATAAAAAAATTGAGCGGTGTAAAGCTGCAATTCCATCCACTACAGTCGGTAAACTTTGAACTAAATTATCGCAAAACATTATTTTCCGACGAATTCCTTGCGATATGCCAGCGGAGAAACGGCATACGTTTTCTTGAAAACGCGGGAAAAATAGAAGATGTCGTCGATTCCTACCTGCACGGCGATATCCCAGATCGGGGCCAGGCTGCTGATTAGCAGATTCGCAGCCATTCGCAGGCGGCGCTGCAACAAGTATTGTTGTGGCGGCAGGCCGCAGAATTGCTTGAACAGCCGGCGATAATGAACCGGCGTTACGTTAATCATTTTTGCTTCCTGATCAAAATTCCAGTTTGCTTGCGGATTTTTCCCGATCTGTTCCAGCAACCGGGTGAAATGCGGAGTTTGCCAGGCAGGCAGCTTTTTATCATGATCGTCCTGTTCATGCAGTTGCAGCAGTAAATCTTCAAGCATCAGCACCATGCGGTCATGGCGAAAGCGATCTGAGTTTATTGCTTTAGTCAGTTCGACCATTGTCTGGCGGAATTTATCCGGATGATTGATTTTTATCAGCGGCTTATCGCTATTCAACCGCAATAGATCGCTATTGATATATTGTTCCACCCGCTGTCCCCGGAAACAAATATAATGATGCTGCCGAGGTTGGCGGTTTATCGAGCCATACTCGAAAAAAGCACCGGGATGACTGATAAACGCGTATGGCCCTTCCGCATGGTATTCCTCCTGATGATTTATGCATAATCTCACTGGCCCGGCATGATTGTATTGTATTCCGTAATAGATCGGAATATGACTGTTGGTAATGCGATACTCCGGGTAATGTCCTCCCAGGCAGAAATCAATACCGGCAAAGAAGTCCATTTTGTTCTTCCTGTTAATAATTTATCATTAAAATGTTCTTTTAGTGCAAAAAGATGTTCACGAAATCCATTTACAGATATGAAAACAGATACTATAATAATCTGTATATAATACAATGGCATCAATAAAAATGCCAGATATGTTAATCATAATTAAGAGAAACAAACATGAATGAATTTACCATTGGTTATGCTGGCCTGTCGAAAGCCAGTTGGAAGACTCCCAAAATTACAGCACTGATGCATAATGCGCTGGGAAGTCTTAAGCATCTGCCGACCCGCATTGTCCATGATGATGATCTCACCACGACGGAAGCCGAAGCCATTGCATTGTGCGACAAATTCAATAGTGAAGGAGTTGACGCGGTCATCCTGCATTTCGCCTCGTTTCCGGTTGGCGCCATCATTCCGGCGATTGCTCAGCGGGTCAAAGTTCCGGTTATCCTGTTTGCCAATCCGGAAACGCCGGAAGACGGCGGTATCTGGTCGCAAAATTCTTTCTGCGGGGCCAACATGGCCGCTCATGTTCTGCACAAGATGAACTGCCAGTACCAGTTTGCCTGGGGCAAAGCGGAGGACGCCGCATCGGTAATGAGCCCATCGGTAAATGTATTTAATTGTGTCCGGAATCTTGCCGCCACTCGGTTGGGACTGGTCGGTGGACGGGTTCCGGGATTTTATACTTCCAATTTTGACGAAATGAAGTTACGTTCCGCTCTTGGAGTAACTGTGGAGTTGATCGAATTGTTGGAAGTCGTTAATGAAGCTAAGAAAATATCGGGGACGGACGCCGCCGAAGGCTTGAAGCAAGTAAGGGAAAGCGCCAGTAAAGTCTGTGCGGTTACGGATCAGGAACTGCAATTGGCAGGCAATCTTTTTCAAGCTTTCCTTAAGACTGCGGACAAATACGGTCTGGATGGGTACGCTATTCGCTGCTGGCCGGAATTTTCTGATATTTATGGCATTGCCCCATGCGCCGTGATTGGAATGCTAAACAATGCAAAACTTCCCGCCAGTTGCGAAGGGGATATTCCCGGGGCGGTAACCATGCGGATTCAGCAAGCTCTTTCCGGGGGAATGATTCCTTTCTTTGTCGATCTGATTTCCTTTGATCATCTTGACAATACCGCAGTCGTGTGGCATTGTGGTGCAGCGCCGGTTTCCCTTTGTCGCCAATTTGATGAAACGACACTGTGCAAACATGCCCGCGTGGACGGCGGCGGCAAAAAAGGTGTTACTAATGACTTTTCACTTAAGTCCGGACGTATCACACTGGCCAAGCTGGATGAAACTCCGACCGGATACCGGATGCTGATCGCCTCGGGAACGGCGTTGGATACGGACAAGTTCATTCGTGGCAATCCTTTGCGGATTAAGTTCGATGGTAATATGAAAATGCTGATCGAAACCATTATGAAAAGGGGATTCGAGCATCATTATTCGGTAATCCATGCCGATATCAAGGCTGAACTACTCGCGTTCTGTGAGCTCATGTCCATCGAATCTATTGTAATAGAATAAAAAACACGAAAGGAGTTCGGATAAATGCTTAATATCGCAGTAATCGGAGCCGGGCGCATGGGCACTGGCCATGCTGATTTATTGAAAAGCCGTCAGGACTGTAAACTTTTCGGGGTATATGACATTATCCCTGAAAACGCAAAAAACTTTGCCGCAAAATATGGCACGCAGAAAGTTTATTCCTCCAGCGCCGAATTGGCCGCCGATCCCGCCATTGATGCTGTTTTGATCTGCAACTATTCCGATCAGCATTATCAGACGCTGATTGAATTGTTTAACGCCGGGAAAAAATTTATTTTTTGCGAAAAGGCCCTGGTTCGGCATTTGCCGGACGGAGAAGACCTGTTGAAACGGGCGGATGCCGTCAAGGTCATGGTAATGGTTGGCCATCACCGGCGTTATATTCCCGGCTACGCCCGATTGCATGAATTGATTGCCGCTGGCGAACTGGGAACTGTCAGAATGGTGAAAGTCGCTTATTGCCATCCCGGGTATGCCCGTGAATGGGGCGACTTTTTTGCCGATTTTGAACGTTGCGGCGGAGTCATACTCGACATGATGACTCATTTGTTCGATCTGTTAAACTGGTATTTCGGAGAGCCTGAAAGCGTCAGCGCCAGAAGCCTGATGTTCGACCGCTCCCAACCGAAGCCGGTCGACTTCGTCTCCGGTACTCTGTCTTATAAGAACGGCGTCATCTGTAATATTGACGGCAGTTGGCAGCGTTGCGGCGTCGGCTATGACCGAATTGAGATCTATGGCGATAAGGCCTGCGCTATTTTCGAACAAGGCGACAAATTGCATATATATCGTCCTGGCGAACACACCGAATTGCTGGTGGGTACCTCATCGCCCTATACCGAACAGATGAAAGCCTTTATCGACATGGCTACTAATGGCACTCAGCCGCTGATAACTTTACGCGACGGGTTCAACTCCGTTCGCGTTGCGTTGAAGATGATTGAGGCTGCGCGGCAGAATAACACGGTTGAATTTTAACTTAATAAAGGAATTTTATATGAACACCTCGCCCATCAAAGTTACGATTTGGAACGAAAACGTTCACGAAAAAACCAATCCCGCCGTACAGAAGCTTTATCCGGATGGTCTTCATGGCACTTTAGCCAAGAAACTTGCTTCGCCTGAGTTGGCAATCCATACCGCTACTCTGGATGAACCGGAACACGGTTTGACACAAGACGTACTCAATAACACTGACGTGCTGCTCTGGTGGGGACATGCGGCCCATGATCGGGTAGTGGACAGCATCGTCGCCCGTGTGCAACAGCGGGTTTGGGATGGGATGGGAATTATTGCTTTGCATTCTGCGCATATGTCCAAAATCTTCCGGGCGCTGAACGGCACCAGCGGCAAGCTGCATTGGCGCGAGGTCGGTGAAAAAGAACGGTTGTGGGTGATTGATCCGTCCCATCCGATTGCCGCCGGCCTGCCGGAACATTTCGAGTTGCCGTACGAAGAGATGTACGGCGAACCATTTATGATTGCAGGAGATGCAAAAGTCATTTTGATGTCGTGGTTCGAAGGCGGTGAAATCTTCCGTAGCGGTTTCACGTTGCAGCGCGGCAATGGTAAGATGTTTTATTTTCGTCCAGGACACGAAACTTTTCCGTCGTTTTATGATCCCAATGTGATAAAGGTTATCGCCAATGCCATTCGCTGGGCCAGGCCCGCGGCATTCATGCCGTACCCGAAGACACATGTACCAGAGGCTTTGGAAAATATCTCGCCGAAAGACTTTGATTTCGGCAAGGCCGGGATCGTCAGGGAATAAACTATGTAAGTTTCGGCAGCCCTTGCAGGATGGGCATGGAAGCTTGATTGCAGGGTTAGCAATAATTGACCGGAAGAACGTTATAAAAGGAAAAAAACATGCGCTCTTTTATCCGGCGAAGTGGCTCTGCCACAAAAAATATCATACCGTTCGTAATATTTCTGTTGATTAAGACAGTGAAAAGAACCGGACTCCTGTTGTGCGTTGGCGTAGCTTATGATTGTTGGGCGGACAATGTCAATCTCATCCGGAATGATTCTTTTGAAGAAGAGCAGAATGGTTGTCCGACTGATTGTTTTTATCAAATTCATATAATGAGCAAGCAACACGCGCTGGACTTCGTCAGCTTTAGAAATTTTTCAATTTTTTTTGCCATTTTTATTTAACCGCATCTTGCGTTTTTCGGCAAAAGAATATATAATAGTATCACGTGATACTTAAATATTTTAATAGTATCTTAATATATAGGTATCACGTGTAACTTAATAAGGCATGGAGTATATTATATGCGTTGGATAAGGATGGAAAACTATAATAGTATGAGCCAATACGGAGCCGATCATATTTACAGTAGAATCGCAAACGCTGCGGCAAAAGGCTCCCGGCTGAATTTGGGGCTGGCAACCGGAAACACAATGCTTGAAATCTACAGGATTCTGGCTGAAAAATTGCGGGGCAGCCGCGTCAGGCTTGACAAACTGACAACATTCAACCTTGATGAGTATACCGGCGAAGACAACCGCCTGATTCCGGAGAGTCACCCTTTGAGTTATAAAAAATATATGCGGGAAAACTTTTTCAATCTGTTGTCCCCGGAACTCGGGTTTGACGAAAAGCGGGCGCGTTTTCCGGATCCGGTGGACCCGGCGCGTTTTGACCGTGAGATCGAAGACGCGGGAGGGATTGATTTTCAGCTTCTAGGAATAGGATTTAACGGGCATATAGCTTTTAACGAGCCTGAGAGTCCGGATAAAATCAGCATGGCTGAATTTGCCGACCTGCCGTCGCGTGTAATTAATCTTAAACCGCTTACGGTGTCAACCAATGCCAAACTGACAGCGGACGGCAAACTGGGGGCGGTTCCGCATCGGGCTGCCACCATGGGAATGAGACAAATCCTCGCGGCACGGGAAATATTGCTTCTCGCATGTTTCCATGAGCAAAGCGAACCTTTACAAAAAATGCGGCAAGGCGTCCGTTCCACGACACTTCCCGCCTCATTTCTACTGGATCATCATAACACAACAATTACTTATACAAGCGACGTCATCAAACTGGATTAAAAACATGCGGACTTTGCTGAAAAATTGTCATCTTGTATCTCCGGGACTTGAGCTTTTCGGAGCCGCATTGCTGCTGGACGGAGAATTGATAAAGGAAATCGTCCCTGCGGGAATTCCACTTCCCGATGCTGAAAATACCGTCGATATCAAGGGACTGACAGTTGTTCCTGGATTTATTGACATTCATTGTCACGGGCGCGGCGGGGCGGATTTCTGCGATGGAACAATCGAAGCCATGAACATAATCGGAAAAGGCAAGCTTGAGGAAGGTGTTACAGGATTTCTTGCTACGACCATGACTGTTGCGCCGGAATGCCTTGAGGCCGCAGCCCACGCCGCAGCAGTATACCGCAATAATCCGTCAGGAGCCAAACTGTTGGGTATTCATCTTGAGGGTCCTTTTATCAATCCAGCATGCGCCGGAGCACAAAATCTTGAATTTATACGTCTGCCGGATATCGGGATGGTTGACAAAATAAATAATATTTGCCCTGTAAAAATAGTCTCCTTTTCGCCTGAGCTTCCCGGCGGACTTGAGTTTACTCGTGAACTGGTCAAGCGCGGCATTATGCCGTCAGGCGCGCACTCTGCGGCCGATTATCAGCAGTTTCTTGCCGCTCGTGAGGCTGGAATGAGACATCTGACTCATTTCTGCAATGTCATGACGCCTTTGCATCATTTGCGGTTCGGCATGGTCGGGGGAGCTTTCCGCTCTCCTGATGTGAAAGTCGAAATCATTGCTGACGGCGTTCATCTCTGCGATGAGATGATTGAGCTGATTTTCAGGCTTAAAACCACTGACGGAATTATGCTTATAACTGATGCCATACGTGCGGCCGCTATGCCTGACGGCGATTACGATTTGGGCGGATTGAAAGTGAAAACCCAGGGAGGGCGCGCCACACTTCAGGATGGTACAGTTGCGGGCAGCACTGCGCGGTTTTTTCAGGTATTGCGCAAAGCGCGAGACGCATCATCCATTCCTTTGCCCGAGCTAATCAAAACTTGCGCGTTGAATCAGGCTCGCTCGCTGAATATTCCGAATATGGGGGCTTTGGAGCCTGGAAACATAGCAGATATGACAGTTTTAAATGAAAACTTTGAACCTCAGTTTGTCTGGGTTGACGGCAAGCTTAAAAAAGGAAAGATATGAACATAACGGCCAAAGACATCGCTAAGCTCGCCGGGGTTTCACGTTCGGCCGTATCGGCTGTTCTGAATGGCCATTTCAACAAGGTTTCCCTGGAAAAACGCGAGAAGATTCTCGCCATCGCGCAAGACTTGCGCTACCGCCCCAATCCGGCCGCTCTCGGTCTGGCCCAAAAAAACACTCGCGCAATAGGCTTGCTGACAAGCCCGTTCATGTCAAACATTTACAGTGATCTTGTCAGCAAAATATCTTTTCTTTTACGTGAAAAACAGTACCACTGTTCTATAGTCCTGCCATCTGACGCGGAGCAGGAGCTTGAGGCCATAAGCCATTTCGAGTCTTTCGGAGCTGACGGCATTATTGTCGCCTGCGCACTGAATGATATCCGACGCCTGCAAAATAAAATACCGCTGGTCAGCATATCTCCTTACGCCGGACAATACGAAACACGTGTTGATCTTAAACTCGCAACAAGCATGGCTGTTGACCATTTGCGCTGGCATAATCACCAGAACGTCGGCATGATTTGTCCGAGGCTTTCAGTGGTTCCGCAACAATGGGAAGGATATGTTGAGGCGGTTGGCAAAAAGAGCGCGTTTCGAATTGAGGTGACCGACAACCCCCGGTTCAGCGCAGAATTTGACCATCTGTTCAAAGACGCGGGCGTCCGGGCCTGGGTTGTGACCAATGATCTCCTGGCGGCGCGCGTAATGCGATATCTCATATCGCGCGGGATCCGCGTCCCCGAGGATGCGGCAATTGTCGGATTTGACGGCGCGGCCTTCGCGGAAGTCACTGCCCCCCCTCTCACGACAGTTGTTTTTCCGGCCGCAAAAATTGCGGAGTCCTGTGTCCAAATCCTTCTGGACAAAATTGAAAAAAATGACCTTTCGTTCCGCGAGCCTCCCGTCCTGGTAAAACCAAAGCTTCATATCGGAGGAAGTTGCGGCTGCCCGGTCATTGACCCGTCAACAGTACATTGGTCGGGACAGCCCATAACTTTCGACAATGACGGTGACGAAAACGCAAGCGTATTTTAACAACTCTAAAATCCAGGTTAAAAAATGACAAATTTCGGATTCATCGGCGCTGGCGGCATGGGTAAGTGTCACGCTTCACTCCTGAACAGCATCGGCGGAACGCGCGTTGCGGGAATTTATGATCCGGTAACTGGCGCGGCTACTGAATTTGCCGGGCTTTACAGCGCAAAAGTTTTCAAATCCGCAGAGGATTTGTCGCGGAGCCCGGAAATTGACGCAATCCTGATATGCTCGCCGGCTTTCTGTCATGCCCCGCAGGTCAAGCTGGCGCTGGAATCATGCAAACCTGTTTTCTGCGAGAAACCGCTGTGTCTGAATGCCGGTGACGCCGCTATGTTGTTGGCGCTGCAACGAAAATATCAGCAGCCTTTCGGCATGGGCTTCTGTCGTCGGATGATGTCGCCGGTAAAGCGGATGAAAGAACTGCTGGAAGCCGGTACGATCGGCCGAATTCGTTTTTTCAACGTCGATTTTCCCTATGGCGTGTATCGCCGCGTACCACCTAGCTGGTTTACCGATTTCGACAAATGCGGCGGCGTAATCATTGACATGCTGGCGCATCACGTTGATCTTGCCAATTGGTTTTTCGGCCCGGCGCAGCGGGTTTACGCTGATGGACTGTTGCTTGATCCTAGTCAGCCGGAACCGGCTGACTATGTTGCAGCAGTAGTAACGTATGACAATGGTGTAATTGGTAACTTCATGTGTAACTGGCAGCGTTTCGGGCGTGTTGGAGGAAGAATGGAAATCTATGGAGAAAATGGCAGCCTTACGCTGGATGAAACTCAAACGCTGATTTATGAACCTAAAAATGGGGTATCCCAATCTGTTGATATACCCGAAAATGATATGCGATTGGAATTGATACTGAATTTCGTGGAAAGCATCCGCACCGGATGTCAGCCGGCGGCAACTTTACAGGATGGATTCAACAGCCTGCAAGTGGGACTGGCAATGATCGAATCTGTAAGAACCAGACAAGTGGTAGAATTATCGGCCACCGCTGTCAACAATAACACTAAGAGGATCTAACAAAAATGAAACAAGCCGATGAATTAGGTATTGGAGTAATAGTGCGTTTTAACGAAGACCCGGCCAATAGTTTTCAACGGTTACGCGCTATCGGGCTTAGTCATTGTCAGCTTGCTGCTCCGCCGGATGAATATCTGTACGGAACAGCCGGGCGGCGCAACACGCGGAATCTGCTGAATGCAATCGAAGAATATGATATGTGCGTGACCTCATTATTCATCTCCTTTCCCAATCAGGACTGGTCAGACTGGAAAAACGGTATCGGATTGGTTCCGCCGGCTACCCGGGCGCAACGTATTGTCCGGGCCTGCCGCAGCGCCGACTGGGCACGTGAACTCGGCGTAACGCAGATTGCATCGCATGTCGGGTGTATTCCCGAAGATGCCGGGGATGCCAATTATCCAGGATTTATCGAAGCGATGCGCGGACTGTGCCTCCTGCTCGAAGCAAATAGCCAGGTCATGGCCTATGAAACCGGACAGGAATCGATAAAGGTATTGGCTAGAGCTATGCATGATATTGGCGCCAATAATCAGCGTATCAACTTCGACCCTGCCAATTTATTGATATACAATCAGGAAGATCCCATGGAATTGGTAAAAGCCATGGGCAAACTTGTGGTACATATTCATTGCAAAGACGGTTGCCGCCCGGAAACCCCGGATAAATTGGGAAAAGAAGCAAGATTGGGCGAAGGTGATACCAATTTCTCTGAACTGTTCAAAGCCTTGTACCGGCAGGGATATCGCGGTCCATTGACTATTGAACGCGAAATCGCCACGGGGGCAGAGCTGAACAATGATATCAAACATGCAATTGAACTATTGGAAAAATTAAAAGCCGAAATGGCAGGAGTTAACTTATGATTAAGTTGGGGCTTATCGGTGCCGGCCGGATGGGTAATAGCCACGCTGGAATACTGGCAAAAATAGCTAATGTGCAAATCGCCGGGGTTTATGATATCAAACCGGAAGCAGCACAAGCCATACATGAGCGGTATGGCGCAAGAATCTATCATTCCGCAGAGGAAATGGCGGAATCTCCGGAAATTGCCGGTCTCCTGATCTGTTCGCCCACTTATTGTCACCAGGAAGGCGTCAAGGCGGCGCTTAAAGCGAAAAAAACGATTTTTTGTGAAAAGCCGCTATGCCGGACTAAGGAAGACGCGGATGAACTGCTTGCCGCAGGACAAAAATCAACGACTCCTTTTACCGTTGGATTTGTTCGTCGTCATATGGGTAAAACAAAAAAACTCAAAGAACTGTTGGATGCCGGCACGATTGGCCGGATTCGTTTCTGCAATGTTGATCTGCCGCTCGGAATATATCGACGCATGCCGGGAGACTGGTTTGCCGACTTTAATTTATGCGGCGGCGTGATTTTAGATATGCTTGCACATCATGTTGACCTCGCCAACTGGTTTTTCGGAACACCAAAAAGAATCTATGCGGCCGGCTTGCTGATGGATCCGTCTCAGCCGGAACCGGCTGATTACGTTGCTTCGGTAGTAACTTACCAGAATGGTATCATTGCTAATTTTATATGTAACTGGCAGCGTTTTGGCCGTTCCGGGGAAATGATGGAAATCTACGGGGATATCGGCAGCCTGACTATCGACGGCAGCGACAGCCTGACGTATTATCCCAAAGGCGGCGAAAAACAGCTAATTGCGACAAGCGGAGAATCCGGTCCGCCGCAGCAGATGGAAGACTTTATTGAATGTGTCCGTGGGAACCGCCATCCTGCGGTATCCCTGCAGGATGGATATAACAGCTTGATCGTAGGGTTGGCAATGATTGAGTCGATTAAAAAACAAAAGGTGATGGAACTTTAAATCTGAAGTTCTTCTGAGTTTCAGTTTCTTGCACATCCGGAAGAACGTTATAAAAGGAAAAAAAACATGCGCTATTTTATCCGGCGAAGTGGCTCTGCCGCAAAAAACATCATGCCGTTCATAATGTTTCTGTTGGTTAAGACATTAAAAAGAACTTCCGTTAATATCGGACTCCTGCTGTGCGTTGGCGTAGCCTGTGATTGTTTGGCGGACAATGCCAATCTCATCCGGAATGGTTCTTTTGAAGAAGAGCAGAATGGTTGTCCGACTGATTGGTTTTGTCAAATTCATACCAAGGAACAAGCAACGGGAAGCGTAAAATTGAGTACAACGGCATTTGCCGGAAAAAACAGTTTGCTGTTGATTCATGACTCTAATAATCTCTCCTGGGTACGTTCAAGTCAAAAGAATATAAACGTATCTCCGAATGCAAAATACGAATTTCAGGCGCAGGTAAAAGCAACCGGCGCTTTCAGCGTTTACTGTTATGAATTCGACGTCAATGGCAAACAGCTAAAAACATATAAATTATGTGCAGGCGAGAAAAGTCCGGAATGGACAAATATCGCAGGCGGTTTGGTCACGTCACCGCAAACCACAAACATGCAAATTTCGCTTATCGCAGAAGGTTTGGGACAAGTATTATTCGACTGTGTCAGCCTGAAGCAAGTAGAAAATGACAAGACGGTTGCGGCGTTAAAGCGCGTAACCGGAGAAATTACGCTGGATGGCAAATTAGACGATGCATTTTGGTCACAAATAGATTTGCTGCCGCCGTTTAAAGCTCTTGGTGCAAAAGAACCGGCCCAGCCGAAAACACAAGCGAAATTCGCCACTGACGGAGAAAATCTGCTGGTCGGGTTTGAATGTGACGAACCGTCAGTGGAAAACATGAGGCTGAATGCTGTTAGTGACGGAATTGAAGTATATCAAAATGATTGTGTTGAACTCTTTATCAATCCCAACTGCGAACAAACCGGTTATTATCATTTTGTGGTCACGCCTAAAGGTTTTAAAGGCGGAGAAATGGTACCGGGGAAACGGCAGAGAACCGAATGGTATGATTCTGATAGTGCGTGGCTGCCGTTGAACAAAGGTTGGCAGGCGGCAGGTTGGATCGGGGCCGGAAAGTGGTCGGTAGAAATAAAAATTCCGTTAAAACTGATTGGTTGTGAAAATTTGGCGCTAACTCCCAAGTGGATAATGAATTTAACGCGGGAACGTTATGCGGCTTCGTCTGGGGCTGTTCAACTTTTCACCTGGAGTTATCTGCCCAACCAACCCTCCGCGTTTCATAAATCTGAGTTTTTCTCGGAAGTCGTTGTTGGCAATAAAACTGCAAACGACTTGACAGTATCGGCCAAATTGCCGGTTGCAACCGAAAAAGGCAATGACTTTATTGCGAATATTCCAAGTCGTAAAGATTATGCAATTAATTACTGGCCCAGACCGCAAAAAATGACGCTGGACGCCGGTAAAAATTTCGAACTGAAAGATGCTTTTACGATTACGCTGAACAATAAAACAGAAAGAGCTGCATCACAAACAGAACGCGACATTCAGGCGTTAAGACACCAGATTAAGTCCAGGTTTAACTTGGAAAGCAAGTATGTTCAAGGAGTTAATCACGCCGATCTGAGTTTAATCCTTGATAAAAACTGGCAGCCGCAACCGGTAAATCCAATTCATCAAATTGCCGAATTCCCCTCCGTCGCGCAGCAGGGGTATCAACTGATAATTAATAATGACGGCATTACCATTACCGCAAACCATGATGCCGGTCTGCATTACGGGATAATCACATTAAGGAATATCCTGACACAAAGCAGGCAGCCGCAATTATCTCATCTGCAAATCGAAGACTGGCCGGATTATCAGATTCGAGGCATGCAGCTTATGAGTCCGTTTGATCTTGTTACTTTCAAAAAAGTGGTTGATGCGCTGGAACTTTTAAAATTCAACCGGGTGTGGATTCGTTGCGAAGAGCGTCTCAGATACCTTAGCAATCCGCAATATGTAGCTTCAACGGCACCGACAGCGGAACAATTAAAAGCGGTTTTTAAATATGCCCGGGAAAAAGGAATGGATGTTTGTCCGGAAATGCCAATATTCTCTCATACGACCCGGTGGATCGGCCGACTCAAGGATGAAACTTTACTGGAGGGCAAAGGCAGCAACATCAACTTTAAAAACCCCAAGGCGCTTAAAGTTACGACAGAAGTTGTTGACTACCTGCTTGAGGTTTTTGAGACGCCGACCGCGTTTAACATTACTTACGATGAAATTTGGGATGGACCGCTTTGCGTTTCGCCGGAAACAAAAAAATACACTCCTGCCCAAATTGTCGCGGAAAGCATGAATTATTGGGATAAATATATCAAAAGCAAAGGGGTGAAAACGGTATACGCCTATGGCGACGCACTGCGGTTCGGCGCACATGCTACCGGAGGTCTTCCGCATAATACTTATTTGGCGAGAAAAGACATCAATAGAGATATTGCAATCGCCGACTGGATCTATAATTACGAGAAGGAATATCCGTCACTGGATGTTTTTATAAAAGACGGCTTCAGAGTTGTACCCACCACCTGGTGTGATCCAATGGGGATTAAAAGTTTTTTTCGAGCCGGACATGAACGGCGGTTGGCGGAATGCATAGGCACAATCTGGCAGCAACAGGATCCGTGGCTTTTTTGCCGTTATCCCGGTCTTCAGGGCGGAATTGTGTTGAACGGGGCATATGCCTGGAATACCGCGCCGGACCTTTCTGACTGGAAAGTATTTCCCGCTGATTTATTTAAAACATTATACGCCGGTGATTTCCCGCAGGCGAACGAAATGGCAAACGCGAGTGTATTGGACTTGTGTTCAGTTGCCAATATTACGTGGAATGAAGGAGATTTCCTTAACTGTAAAAAAATAGATTTTAAAGATAAACAGTATATAGTTGATTCGGAAATGCCCTTTAAAATAGATTCAAAACTAATCCAGTTGTTCAGAAAAAACGGCCCCCAAAATCTGCCGCGCGAGATTAACGTCAAGATAAATTCCATTGCGAAGGAAATATGCTTTTTACAGTCGGCGTCTGCGCCATCAGAGTCCGATCCGCAGAAGCCGGAGGCGCCAACGGTAAAAATCGTTTATGCCGATGGTTCCAATGTTTCCATCCCGGTTCGTTACTTTAGCGAGGTTGTTTATTGGAATGACGTCAAAGGTTGTGCCAAAAGCCGATTGGGAGTGACGTTTAAAACCACGGAAAACGCTATCGTTAATTTTTATATAGCTAAGATACAAAATCCGCATCCGGAGAAAACCATCGCGTCCATTAACCTCATAGCAGGAGATGCCAGTTGGTCTTTAGTAATTGCAGCAATTACCATAACTAAATAAAAAAGCAGTTAAATTAATTACAGGAGGATAATTTCCACACGATCTTGGTTCGCAAGGCAGAGAGTATATGCTATCATGGGTGAAACATATATACAAAAGCAACAAGGAGAACAGAAAAATGAAAAAAGGAAGTTTGAAATTTACGCTCATCGAACTCCTCGTCGTGATCGGCATCATTGCCATCCTTACCAGTATGTTGTTGCCGGCGCTTAACAAAGCGCGCCAAACCGCTTATAGCGCCAGTTGCAAAAATCTGATAAAACAATTAAACTATGGGATCGCATGCTATCTGGACAACAATCAAGAAATTGGTCCTTACGATGATTGGAATGGCGGTTGGTATAATAATTGGGTCATTGAGGTTTTGCCATATCTTGCAGTATCTGCGAAAAGAATACAAACCGTTAATGCCGCGCCTTGCAAGGAAGTCCTTTGTCCTGCAGAAACGATTAAGCCCTCTTCTTCTGTTTACAGTACAATATTTTTAAATTCTTACCTGAAAAGTGGTCTGACTACCCCATTCAAACCTGTCGTAAGTGACAGATTTCCTAGCAAAACTTATTCATTTCTTGATGGTTTTAAAGCCGATACTTACAGGTGGCATCACATCAATTATCTGACTGGAGCTAATAGCTACAGAATTCTTGAAACACTTAAGCATAACGGGAAAGCTAATGCCGGTTATCTTGACGGACATGTTGGCGATATTTGGGGGAGTGGCTCATTTTTCCCTCTTGCCTGGCCGGCACAACTGCCGTGGTGTTCTTGTGCCCGTCAGGATATTTAGCAACGATTGATAATCCTTACATGCTGACACCTGCCGGTCTGAATAAATGTCGGAGGACATTTACGTCCGGCTGAAAAATCAAAACATGCAGTACAAACGACAAATATAAGGAGGTCTGGAAAATGAAGGCGATGGTGTTGATTTTTGCATTGACTCTGGCGCTTGTGGCGGGAAATGCCGTAATGGCGCAGGGTAATGCCGACGGTCTAGTTAAGAATGGCGGCTTTGAGGAGGGTGAGCAAGGGGCGCTTCCCGTCGGCTGTGGCATAGACAAAGAGGGCGGAGCCGCTGGTACTGTCGCAATTGACAACACTCAATCGCATTCCGGGAAACAGAGCATTCTGATTCATATGACAAGCGTTTCGGGCTTTAGCTATTTGCATCCCTGTCTGAACGCGACCTTGAAACCCGGCTCCTATATATTCCGGGTATGGGCAAAGATGGAGCCGGAACAATCTTTTCATATGCAAATATACGATTCCCGCCAGTGGTCGGATAAGAAACCTGTCACCCTTCAATTGAAAGGCAAAGGCGTTTTGAGCAAGGAATGCCGTGCGAACAGCAAGGAATGGAGCAAGTTTGAAATCGAAGTGGATGTTACGGAGGAGTTTTCCGCCTCCATTCAAATTGGTCTGACCAAACCCGGAAAACTATGGCTGGACGATATTGAGATAGTGCCGTCCGGGAGAGCAACAACTGCCGTCGGGATAAAACAGTCCGAACAAAACCTTGAAATCCAAAACAGCAAAATTGTTTTGAATATTGCCAAAGGAAATCCGGGAGTTGTGCTATCATACAAGTCGGAAGGACGTTTATGCAGCGCGGTTTCGCTGAATGCATTTCAGCAAGACAATGCCGCTTCCGTAAGTTCATTTAAAGTCGTCAAGAATACGCCGGAACTGGCTGTCGTGGAAGTCGTTTATAGTTTTGTCGGAGGTCAGACCGTAACCGTGACTTATTCCGTCAAAAACGGTTTTGAATATATTGAAGCGGAGTCAGATTTCGCACAAGGCAAAGCCGTGATTTCGGCAACAATGAAAAGCGAAGTTCTGGTACTGCCGGACTTCCTGGCTGATTCCATGGTTTTTTATCCGGAATCATTGTCTACGGAAAGCATGAGCATACCCGTCGACAATCATTTGCTGGTAAATCTGCTTGACAATGGCAATGCCATGCTGACTCTATTATGGGATTCAACTCAAATGAGCATTACTGAAACTAAAAAGAGTAACCTGTTCGATTCGGTAACGCTGTCTGCAAACGCCAAAACCAGGTTTTGGATCGGCGCACTTGCCGCCAATGGCATCTGGTATAAGGCCGCTGAAAAACTTAACACCGGCAGTTTTACAGTCATGAATTGGACTCCGCCGTTCCAGGCGGAATGGAAGCTAACGACATTTTTAACCAAAGGGTTTCATACGGACAGAAGCACCTGCGAATCCTGGACATTTGCGCAGAGAGTACCCAAGGAATCCAATGTGTCCTGGATAAAGATGGAAAATGAAGGAATCGGCATCACTAAACCCTCCGCCTGGCAGGCGTGGGCTTCAGGCGTAGGCGTATTCATTTATCCATGTTACTTTGAAGGCGGCAAGGCGTTCGCGAAAAAACCTCTGATAGATGGTCCGGCTAAGAATTCTGTTGTCGGAGATTCTCCATGTCTGATTTATGGGTTGAATGGAAATACTGAAACTCCGTCAGGGATAACCATGCCTAAAAATATGCTGAAAAGAACGCTCTCAAAAGAAATCAATAATCATCTTGAAGCTATGGACTCCCCCAAAAACAAATACCCGACGACTTGCAGTATAACTGCCAAGGTGGAGAAAATTTTTTATCGCAGTGAATCGGTTAAAGAAGGAAATCAGATAAAGAGTGATTTGGGCTGGATGAACATGTTTGTCCTGACGGTCCGTGAGCGAATTGAAGAATATGTCGCCTGGCAGCAGAAAATGCAAAAAATGCTCGAAGAACAAAAACTGATTAATCCTCAACTTAATCCATTGCTTAATGAGCTTGAAAAAGAATTGGCACAAATTGCTTTGGCCTATGCCAAAGCCAAAGACAATATGAAAACCCCGCCGTATTGCGCAACATTGACTGAAAAAGTTATTGAGTTGATAGACTCCAAGCTGTCGGACGAAGAAAAGGAAGAGCAGTGTAAGGCGCTTGGACGGCAGATCCGCACTATCGGCGCCAGTCAGGACAGCTTTTTGGGTACATCCAGAAGCATTGTAAAAGCTTGCCGTCAGTATGCTACAATGAAACTGATGACATCATCTAATGCCGCAGAAATAGAACTGCTTAATAGATTCCGGCTCGAAACCGGACTGATTCTGAACAACCGGCTCACCATGGAAGGCAAATAAATTTATCAGGAAAAAGTATCTGATGAAGCTAAACTATTACTAGGATATTAAGGGGTTACTTATGAAATGGAATATTGAAAAAAATCAGCCGCGCTGGTCCGAAGTCAAAGAACGTTTTGAAGCGTGGTGGCAACGCTCAAGTTGCGGACGTCCGCTGATGAGGGTTATTGCGCGGCGGGACGAATCTTGCGCGGCGGCGGGGCTTCCGCCTCCGCAAAGCAATGAACAGAATCGTCTCGATCCGGATTACAATGTCGCGAGATACCGTAATTATATGAACAGTCATTATTTCATGGCGGAGGCATTTCCCAATACGACTGCCAGTCTCGGTCCGGGTTCACTGGCGGTGTATCTGGGGGCGGAGCCTGAATTTGCCCCGTCGACTGTCTGGTACAAGCCGTGTATCAAAGACTTCGCGGCATTGGAACTGAATTTCGATAAAAATAATTACTGGTTCAGGCGGCATGCTGACGCTATCAGGCGGCAGCGGGAACTGTCAGATGGCGAGTTTTTTGTCGGCATTCCTGATCTGGTTGAGGGCGTAGATATTCTTTCCGCGATGCGCGGACCGCAGGAATTCTGTTTTGATCTGATTGATAGTCCGGAACTGATAAAAAAACATCTGACCGTACTCAACGAACTTTATCACAAGTACTATGAGGCATTCTATGAGCTAGCCAAGGACGATACCCCGGGAAATTGCTACATTGCGTTTGAAATCTGGGGGAAAGGGCGGACCATCAAGATGCAATGTGATTTCGCCGCGCTGATGAACCCGGAACAGTTCCGCGAATTTGTAGTCCCTTATTTGCAGGAACAGGCCCGGCATTATGACCGGCGTCTGTATCATTTTGACGGCCCCGGTGCATTGCAGCATCTTGATGCGGTTATGGCGATCCCTGAAATTGACGCAGTGCAATGGGTGCCGGGTGCCGGCAATACACCATCAGGAGACGAAAAATGGTTTTGGATTTATGACAAAATCAAGAACAGCGGCAAAGCATTGTGGATCAATTTTGAAGGTATTCAGGATTATCATGAAATGGTCGCCGTCGCAGATAAAATTGTCAAGCGCTACGGGATTGACGGACTGTATCTGCCTTTCCCGGAAATGTCGAAAGCCGAAGCCGATTCGCTGATGCTTCACGCCGAACAGCAATGGAAACAATGAAATTTTTACTTTCTTCCTCCCGTGTAGTCGTGTGGTACAAAAACTCGATCAAAGATAAATTTGAACGAAGATTCTAAAATTCATTGATTTCTGCTCTCCTGCACATACAATACTCAAACCTGAGTTACTCAGGTTTGAGTATTGGGAACGCTCGATAATTACTGATTTGCCGGAACTGTTTTAACTGCTGCGCCGGATTGATTCATGCCAACTCCCGGTGCGGCTCTTCTTTTGCCCTTTTTACTTCCTTGATAAATATCTTGAATACTGTTTTTGATGTTTTTCTGGAAATTAATATAAAAGTATGAGTTATTTGCAAAATCTTTCAAAAAAAATCAAATTTTTACATAATTTAGTTGGTTTTGCTATGGCAGTTTTAAAATTAACATATATAATAAAGGATAACAATATAAA
>CAIKZE010000311.1 GCA_903831825.1 uncultured Lentisphaeria bacterium
CGGCTTTGCCGGTTCGTTACAAAGCTACGGCTTTGCTCCTCTCCGGCAACCCCGAAATTTCTCCCCGATACCCTCAGTATAAAAATACCACTTATTTCTTTACAACTCCTTAGGAGCCGTACAAAAATAACCTTTACATCTTCACGATTCTCCCGAATGCCTTTGTGTTTGCCAACTCTCAAAGTAACTCAAGCTTCCAGCTTGATAAGCAAGCAGGATGCTTGCAGTACTCTTTAGCAGCCTAAAAATTCACGCAACTTGTCAAGTTTGTGTATTTGCAGCTCCTGCGAAAGTTGTTATTGTGCAATTACTTGGCTGTTAACAACGCTCCTCAACGCGGCTGATACAGTTTTTTGGCTACTTCCAGCAGTTTGTTGATCTGTTCATCGGTGCCGATACTGATCCTCACATACTTGCCGGTGGTTTTTCCCGGAAAATAACGGGTTACTATCTGATTATCCCTCAGCACATCAAAAAAGTTCTTGCCTTCCTTGTCCGGAGGCGCTGCAAAGACAAAATTCGCGTCGGATTCGACGATTTCAAATCCCAGCGCTTCCAGTTTTTTGACCAGCCGTTTGCGGGTGCTCAGGATTTTTGCCACGGTTTCCGCCAGATATTCCCGGTCCTGCAACGCCGCTTTTACCGCGGCCTGGGTCAGCATGCTGACGTTATATGAATCCTTGACTTTCATCATACCTTCGATGATTTTCGCCGAGGCCAGGGCATAGCCGAAACGGATTCCCGCCAGGGAGTAACTTTTAGACATGGTTCTGGAGATGATTACATTTTCAAAACGCTTAACGAAATCAGCGCAGTTGTCGCAGGCAAAGTCGGCATAGGCTTCGTCAATCAGCACAATCCCGTCAAATTTTTCACAGATATTAGCCACTTGTTCCCGCGGATAAGAACATCCGGTCGGCGAATTCGGACGGGCGATCAGCAGCAGGTTGGCCCCGTCGGCTTTCTTTACCGCATTGGTCGGCAGCGAAAAGTCTCTTTTCAAGCGAATCCGGATGCATTTTGCGCCTTGCATCCGGGCCAGGACATTGTACAGCGAATATGTCGGATCGAAACACGCGGCGACGCGTTCGCCGTCTGTGAAACACCTGATTGTCATGGTGAGAATGTCATCGGAACCGTTGCCGGCAATGACATTTTCCCGATTCACGCCATGCAGTTCGGCAATAACGTCGCGAATCCCGTCACACATCGGGTCCGGGTACAGCCGGAGGTGATTCAATTCAAAAGTCCGGATTGCCTCAATCACTTTCGGCGACGGCGGATAGGGATTTTCATTGGTGTTAAGCTTAATCAGGTTCAGCATCTTCGGCTGTTCCCCCGGCGTATAACCGTACATTTCGTCAATATCCTGGCGGAAATAAGATCTTTTATTCACTTTGGTTTTCATTAAATTTACCTTTCAATGTATAATAAATTGTTACTTTTGCCGACTTCATTACTCTTTGTGCCTTCGTGTCTCATGGCTTCCATTTTTTCTCGCACAAAGCCACAAAGGCACAAAGAAATCCTTTTTTTACCACGAACGACACGAACAAATACAAATTTCTGCACAATCCATTGCTATTTTCCCGATCTCATTTTCATTCCTCTTTGCGTCTTCGTGTCTCATGGCTTCCATTTTTTCTCGCACAAAGCCACAAAGGCACAAAGAAATCCTTTTTTACCACGAAAAACACGAACAAATACAAATTTCTGCACAATCCATTGCTATTTTCCCGATCTCATTTTCATTCATCTTTGTGCCTTCGCGCGAGATATTTTCCATGAAATCTATTTTTCTCGCACAAAACCGCAAAGACACGAAGATAAGACATTTATTGGTTGAAAATCATGACCTTGATTGAAATTAAGAAAATCCTGTCTATCCTGTATATCCCTGTTAAATTCCTTTGCGCCTTCGTGTCTCCATGCGAAATATTGTTCTGGCTTCTATTTTTTCTCGCACAAAGCCACAAAGGCACGAAGATATTTATTGAATTTGCCCATTGATAAGTCTCGTTATTCCGTCTTTCATCAACGGTTCTCCAAAATTCAATAAAAACCCGAGTTTGCATCCGGTTAACTTGAGATAAGTCAATACCTGCTTTTTGTGTGCAGCATTGATTGCCTCAATGGATTTCAACTCCAGTATTACTTTATCTTCAACCACTATATCAGCTCTGAAGCCTTCTTCAAATTTTATCCCGTGATATTCAATCGGAACCGGAACTTGCCGTTCAACTTTCAAACCGTTCAATTCAAGTTCATGAGAAAGAAGAACTTCGTAAACGGTTTCAAGAAGACCGGGGCCAAGTTCCTTATGCAGTCGAACTGCACAATCCACGGCCATTTTCCCGATTTCATTTTCATTCATCTTTGTGCCTTTGTGCCTTTGTGCGAGATATCTTTCTGGTTTCCATATCTGAACTCCTGAATTCCTTCTTTCGAGTTGCGGGCAAAGCCCGCCTTAAATTATTACTTTCCCGATTTCATATTCATTCATTTTTGTGCCTTCATGCGAGCTATCTCCCCCATGAAATCTATTTTTCTCGCACAAAGCCACCAAGACACGGAGATAAGACATTTATTGGTTGAGGATCATGACCTTGATTTAAATTAAGAAAATACTGCCTATCCTGCCTAGCCCTGTTAAATCCCTTTGTGCCTTTGTGCCTTTGTGCGAGATATCTTTCCCGGTTATTTGATTCTGATTGACGCGCTGTTGCCGTGGGCGTCTAGGCCTTCCATCCGGGCGAAACATTCCACCGCCTTGACTTCTTTCTTCAACGCTGCTTTCGAATACTGGATGATGCTGGAACGGCGGAAGAAGCCTTCGACCGACAGTCCGCTGAAATATTTGGCGCTGCCCGCAGTCGGCAGCACATGACTCGGGCCGGCGCAGAAATCGCCAATCGGCTCCGGAGTCCAGGGGCCGAGAAAGATTGCCCCGGCAGCTTTGATTTTAGCGGCGGTTTTAGCGGCGTTGCGGCACATAATCTCCAGATGCTCCGGCGCATAGCGTCCGGCGATTTCCGTCGCCTGATTAATATCTTTCACCTCAATCAGGAAGACTCCGCTTTGCAACACCTTGTCAACGGCGGCCGACCGGCTCAGGGAAGTTTTCTGGCGCATGACGGCCTGCTCGACTTTGCCGATAAGCGCGGCGTCCGTGCAAAGCAGTACGGCCTGCTCCAGTCCGCTGCCGTGCTCCGCTTGCGACAGCAGATCGGCGGCAATAAATTCCGGATTGCATCCGTCATCGGCAATGACCATGATTTCCGAGGGGCCGGCGACCATGTCCAGCGCAACCTCGCCGTATACCAGCTTTTTGGCCGCGGTCACGTAGGCATTGCCCGGCCCGACGATTTTTTCTACTTTGCGAATGGTTTCAGTCCCGTAGGCCATGGCGGCAATGCCGTAAACTCCGCCGAGGCGGTAAATTTCATTGATTCCGACCTGGCTCATGGCGTAGAGCACGGCGGGATGCACTTTGCCGTCTTTGCCCGCGGGCGTGACGGCGACGATCTCCTTGACTCCGGCGGCTTTGGCGATGCCCGCTGTATGAATTACGGTTGAAACCAGCGGCGCGGTGCCTCCCGGAATATATACTCCCACGCGATCCATCGGCTGAAAACGTTCCCCGACAATTACGCCGGGCCGCGGCGAATGGCTCCAGGCTTTCGGGATGCGCAGTTTCGCAAAAGTTCTAATGTTGGCCAGCGCGGTTTTGACGGCGGCTTTTTCCGCGGCTCCGACTTTGGCGGCGGCAGCTTTGATTTCGGCGTTTGAAACCTGGAATTCCGCGGGCTTCAGGTCGGCATGATCGAATTTCTTTGCATATTTGACGATTGCGGAGTTGCCGTTGTGCTTTACATCATCCAGAATTTCCCGGACGGACTGCTCTATTTCCGGCGGATAGGACGGACGGCAGTAGAGCGCTTGCAGCGCCTCTTCAAAATTTTTCTGTTTGAAGCTAATTTTGAGCATCTTGTAAATCCCTTCAGCTAAATGAACTGTTTCAATTCAGATTAATAAGTATATTGTCAATCAGGCGGGTTACGCCGAAATAGGCTGCGACCGCAATCAGCAGACAACTGGTTGACTCCGACGCAGGCTCCAGATTGTCCGCGTCGCGGACTTCGACATAATCAACTTTGCCGCCGGATGCGGCAATTTTTTCCGCGATTTTTTCCGCAATGCCGCCTAAGGCTTTTCTGCCTTCAGCCTTAATCCGCGCTTCCGCATCACTGAGCGAGGCGGATATTGACAGCGCCCGGATTCTTTCATCCAGGCTTAAGTATTTGTTTCTGGAAGACATTGCCAGTCCGTCGGCTTCCCTGACAATCGGGGCGACGACGATTTCGACCGGGAAATTCAGGTCGCGGGTCATGCGCTTGATGACCATCGCCTGCTGGGCGTCCTTCTGTCCGAATACCGCCACGTCCGGCAGCGTCGCATTGAACAGTTTCGCCACGACGGTGGTGACGCCCCGGAAGTGGGTGGGACGGCTTTGACCGCAAAGTCCCTGCGACAGTTTTTCTTCCACGACCCAGGTGCTGCGGTCGGGGAAATACATCTCCTCCGGCGCCGGGGCGAAAACCGCGGCGACGCCGTGCTGTTCACACGACTTCCAGTCCCGTTCGAAATCTCTGGGATATTTGTCCAAATCTTCATTCGGTCCGAACTGTGTCGGATTGACGAAAATAGTTACAATGACGACATCCGCCAGTTTGCGGGCATGGTCTATCAGCGACATATGGCCTGAATGCAGATAGCCCATCGTCGGCACAACGCCGACTTTTTTGCCGTTTCGTGAAGCGGATTTCGAGAATTGCTGCATTTCCGCGATAGTTTTAATCAGTTTCATAACCGGAGATTCCTTTAAAATAAAAGCCTCTTCACCAGAATTAGCGGGTCGTTTTCTGTATAAATAACCGTATCCGTTTTTTAATGGTCCAATAATTTGAATATCCAATATCCAACAAGGAATATCCAATATCCAAGGTAAAAAATATTGCTGTCACTCCTGTTTTTTTTGAGCAGTATTTATGCTCTTGAATAAAATTGAAATTAGCTCGTCTGTTTCCTGAAGCAACGGAGAAAGCTTGGTTGAAGGTTGAATCAATTCGGTTCTCGTAATGATTTTCAGCCAAATTTCTGTCTCCCGCAATTCTTTCAGGGCAATCTTTAACTTATGAACAAAATCTGCTTTGGATTCAGCGCTCTGAGCTTCGCCATAGTTTGGAGCCGGCGAAGTACCGCTTCTTAATATCTGAGAACATATATGCTTCCCGGCTTTTGTTTCAGGCAGATTTTCAGATATTTTAATAATTCTGATTGCGTAATTTATGAAACGGTCTTGCAGATCGAAATCTCTATGATTTTCTTTTGTATTTTGCTTTTCCTTCATCAGTTGGATATTCCTTGTTGGATATTGGATATTCGTTTTTTTAACCCATAAATTCCAGTGAAGACCCAAATAAAACAGGGCCGGAGCGATTAACTCAGGCCCGGTTGTGATACATAAAATCCTGAATTTACGCCTTTAGAGCTCCATCATCCAATGGTGAGAATCAGGAATTTCACCATATTGAATACCGGTTACCCGGTCGTAAAGTTTCTTGAGCACCGGCCCCATCGTCCGGGTATTATAAGTATACACTTTGTCGCCGTGATGGATTTTGGCAACCGGCGTGATGACTACGGCAGTGCCGCAGGCGCCGACTTCGGCGAAACTTTCCAGTTCAGCTTCCGGAACCGGGCGTCTCTCCACCGTGATGCCGAGATCTTTTGCAATCTCCATCAGCGATTTATTGGTGATGCTCGGCAGAATTGACTGCGATTGCGGCGTGACATATCTGCCGTCCTGAGTGATCGCCATGAAATTGCTGGTGCCGAACTCTTCAATGAACGAATGGGTCTTCGAATCCAGAAAGAGCGCAACCTGGCAGCCGTGCTTCTTGGCAATTTTCGAAGGCAGCAGGCTGGCGGCATAATTCCCGGCAACCTTGATGTGGCCGGTGCCGTGAGGCGCCGCGCGGTCAATATCGTCAACAATCATGGCCTCAACCGGCCTGATTCCTTCTTTATAATAAGGCCCGACCGGAACCACCATTACAATGAATTCATAAGTTTCGCTGGCGGAAATCCCGATTTGCGGACTGGTGCCGACAACCACCGGGCGAATATAAAGCGCCCCGCCGGTGCCGTAGGGCGGCACATATTCAATATTGTCGCGAATAACCGTTTTTACCGCGTTGATAAAGGTTGCTTCAGGAATTTCCGGCATCAGCAGATGACAGAGCGTGGCATTCAGCCTGCGGGCATTTTCTTCGGGACGGAATATCCGCACTTTCCCGTCTTTGCAGGAAAACGCCTTCAATCCTTCAAATGCCGCTTGTCCGTAGTGCATGCAGTTCGACGCCACGGAAAGTTCAATTTTATAGTCGTTGTGCAGGCGGCCTTCTCCCCATTTTCCGTTCTCATAAGTGAAACGGATGTTTGACTTGGTCGGGAGGAACTCAAAACCAAGTTTTGTCCATTCAATGTTCATAGTCAATATCCATAAGTGTTGCGGATTTCTTTGTTTTAACGGAATGCCGGACAGAACATCGCGTTTTTCTTACAAAATTACTCGAAACCGGCAATTTGTCAGATTTCGCATTTCAGTCCCGGAAAACGTCGTTTAATCTCAAAAACTAAGAAATCAATTCATAAAAATAAAAAAAATCATAAAAAAATGTATTAAAACAACGTACTATAACTTTACAACGGCAATTATCAATATAAAGTTATATAAATCAAAATTCATTATTTAAAAAAATCCTAATACTATAAACAAAGGTGGAGATAGAAAGATGAAAATGTGGAAGCATTTATTCCTCGCGTTGATGGTCGTGGCAGTTGTGGGAACAACGGGAGCCGGTTGCAGTCTGTTTGATAATTCCGATCCTAAACAGCTTACCGGGACAATTCCTCCCCCGATTGACGGAGAACCCGACCAGGGCTTGGATATTAAAGGCGACAAGAACCCCAATGAATGGGGTAAGGGCGCAAATGACGGTTCCCTGGGCAAGATCCCCGGAGAATTTACTGCCGATCCGCGTTATGCCGGGCTGCTCAAGCCGGTTTACTTTGATTTCGACAAAGATAACATCAAGGCCGGCGAACAGGGCAAGATTGCCGCAGGCGCCAAATTCATGCAGGAACATGCTGATTCAGTCATGATCATCGAAGGTAACTGCGATGACCGCGGCACCGAAGAATACAATCGCGCCCTTGGCGAAAGACGTGCCATTGCAGTCAGAAACGCGTTGCAGGCGGCAGGTGTTCAGGATGACCGCATGAAGACCGTCAGCTACGGCAAAGACCGTCCGGCGGTTGAAGGTTCTTCTGAAGATGCCAGAGCCAAGAATCGCCGCGGCGAACTGGTTCCCGCAATCAAGAATAAATAAATGATGATTTAATTTCAATCCCGGGTATCTAATGCCCGGGATTTTTTTTCCCGGTTTCATTTGTATATTTGCGCTTGAAATCATCTAATTGGAATAGTTAAAAATAGCAACACAAAGGAACGAATTATGAGCAAGATTCATGCAGAACATGTTTTTACCTCCGAGTCTGTTTCGGAAGGTCATCCCGATAAAGTCTGCGACCAGATTTCAGATGCGATTCTCGACGCCTGCCTGAAAGATGATCCGAACAGCCGGGTAGCCTGTGAAACTCTCGCAACTACCGATTTAATCGTTATTTCCGGTGAAATAACCACGAAATCTCAGGTCAACTGGGAAAAGGTTGCCCGCCAGGTTGTTGCTGATATCGGCTACAATGACGGCACTGTCGGGTTCTGTGCGGAAAGCTGCAAAGTAATGATTTGCATTCATAAACAGTCTCCGGATATTTCTCAAGGGGTTACCGCCGGGCAGGGCATGTTCAAGGAACAGGGCGCCGGCGATCAGGGCATGATGTTCGGTTTTGCTACCGACGAAACCCCGGAACTGATGCCTGCGCCGATTATTTACGCGCACCAGATCGTCAAGGAACTGGCCAAGTTGAGAAAAACCAAACCGAAAAAATATGCTTTCCTGCGTCCGGACGCTAAAAGCCAGGTTTCCATCCGTTATAAAGACGGCAAGCCGGTCAGGGTCGAAACCATTGTTGTTTCCCATCAGCATACTCCGGAAATGAAAATTGAAGAATTAAACGCGCTGGTCAAGGAAGTCGCGAAGAAAGTTATTCCCAAACACATGATGCACGCCGGCGTTAAATACTATGTCAATCCGACAGGCAAATTCGAAGTCGGCGGCCCTCATGGCGACACCGGACTTACCGGACGTAAAATCATCGTTGACACCTACGGCGGCGTCGGTTCTCACGGCGGCGGCGCTTTTTCAGGGAAAGATCCCTCCAAAGTTGACCGTTCCGCCGCTTATATGTGCAGATACATTGCCAAAAATATCGTTGCCTCCGGACTGGCGAACAAATGCGAAGTACAGGTTTCCTACGCTATCGGCGTGGCCGAACCGCTGAGCATCAATGCCGACACCTACCGTACCGGCAAGATTAAGGACGATGCCGTGCTGGAAAAAATCATTCGTGAAGTCTTCAGCCTGAAACCGGCGTCGATTCTGGAAACGCTGCAACTCAAGAAGCCGTTTGCCAACGGCTGGAGCTATCAGAAGACGGCAGCTTACGGCCATTTCGGACGCGACGGTTTCCCGTGGGAAAAAGTTGACAAAGTCAAAGAGCTGAAAAAAGCTGCGGCCAAATACCTTTAATCGACAGGAATGCCGGATGAATAAAAAGATTCCTGCCGTGCTGGGAGCAGGGTCCCCGATTGTGGATCTGCTGGTCAGCATTGATGACGGTTTCCTGAAATCCATTGCCGCCGCCAAAGGCGGCATGGAACTGGTTGACCAGTCCATGATCGAATCCCTGCTGAATAAAATTCCAGGCAATCCGGTCAAAGCTCCCGGCGGTTCCGCCGGGAACACTATTTTCGGTCTCGCCAGACTCGGGGTGCCGGTGGCTTTCCTCGGGAAAGTCGGCGCGGATGCCGACGGCGACTACTACAGGAAGCGCCTGGTCGAACTCGGCGGCAGAGATTCTTCTTTCCGCTTTGACAGTTCCGTCCATACCGGGCGCTGCGTGAGCATGATTACGCCCGATTCCGAACGCACCATGCGCACTGACCTGGGCGCGGCCGCCCGCATGACGGCGGCTGAAGTCCTGGATGCTGATTTCGAAAATATCGCGCATGTCCATATCGAGGGATATCTGCTTTTTGTCGGCGACCTGGCGGAAAAAGTCCTGTCCACCGCCAAAAAACACGGCTGTACGGTCAGCCTTGATCTGGCCACTTTCGAACTGGTCAAATTCAAGCGCGACGTTCTGCCCGGACTCCTGAAAAAATATGTGGACATCGTTTTTGCCAATGAAGACGAAGCAAGGGAGTTCTGCGGCGATATTTCTCCTGAAAAAATGGCGGAAAAGCTCGGCGAGTATTGCGCCGTTGCCGCAGTCAAACTGGGCCGCGAAGGCTCCTGCATCAAAGATAAAAACGGCATTGTCCGCGTTCCCGCCGAACTGGTGAAGGCGGTTGACACCACCGGCGCCGGCGACCTCTGGCAGGCCGGATTCCTTTACGGTTATCTCAACGGCTGTCCGATGGCCGACTGCGCCCGTTTCGGTTCAATCACCGCCGCGGAAGTGGTCCAGGTGATCGGGGCGGACATCCCGGAAGCACGCTGGTCAATAATCCGCAAAAAATTACAGGCTTGAAATATATGTATTTAAAGAAGAGAATCATCCCGGTCATGCTGTCGGGAAAATTACTGGAGGAAGCCGGCGGTTTCTAGCGGCGTCCTGTCTCCTTTCGCTGAACATATATAACCAATAAACTTGATAATGGAGTAAAAACTATGGATTACAAAGTGGCAGATATGAAGCTGGCGGATTTCGGACGCAAAGAAATCGAAATCGCGGAAAAAGAAATGCCCGGCCTGATGGCAACTTGCGAAAAATACGGCAAAGCCAAACCGCTGAAAGGCCTCCGGATCATGGGCAGCCTGCACATGACCATCCAGACCGCCGTGCTGATCGAAACGCTGGTCAAGCTGGGCGCGGACGTCAGATGGTGTTCCTGCAACATCTTCTCAACCCAGGATCATGCCGCCGCGGCCATTGCCAAGGCCGGCGTTCCGGTGTTTGCCTGGAAGGGCGAATCCCTGGAAGAATACTGGGATTGCACCTTTCGCGCCATCACCTGGCCCGACGGCAAAGGCCCGGACCAGATTGTTGATGACGGCGGCGACGCCACCCTGCTGATTCATCGCGGCTACCAGGCGGAAAATGACGCCTCCATCCTCGATGTCCCGACCGATAACAAGGAATTGCAGATCATCAACAAGCTGCTTAAAAAGGTCCTTAAAAAAGATAAAAAACATTGGCACAATGTGGCGAAGAAAGTCATCGGCGTTTCCGAAGAAACCACCACAGGAGTTCACCGCCTCGTCCAGATGGAAGAAAAAGGCGAACTGCTGTTTCAGGCGATCAACGTCAATGACTCGGTGACCAAGAGCAAATTCGATAACATCTACGGCTGCCGCCATTCTCTGACCGACGCCATCAAACGCGCCCTCGACGTGCTGATCTCCGGCAAGACCGCCATGGTCTGCGGTTACGGCGACGTCGGCAAAGGTTCCGCGGAAGCCATGCGCAATGAACGCGCCCAGGTCATGGTCAGCGAAATCGACCCGATCTGCGCACTCCAGGCCTGTATGGCCGGATTCAAGGTCTGCACCGTTGAAGACGCTCTCCCCTATGCCGATATTTATGTGACCACCACCGGCAACAGCGACATCATCACCGCTGAACATATCAGCAAGATGAAAGATCAGGCCATCGTCTGCAACATCGGCCATTTCGATAATGAAATTCAGGTCGAAGCGCTGGAAAACTGGCCCGGCGTCAAAAAAGAAGTCATCAAAGGCAGTTTCTGCCCGGTAACCCGTTATAAATTCAAAGACGGACATTCCATATATCTGCTGGCTGAAGGCCGCCTGGTCAATCTGGGTTGCGCCACTGGACATCCGAGCTTCGTGATGTCATGCAGCTTCACCAACCAGACGCTGGCGCAGATCGATATTGCCAAGAATCCGAAACGCAACGTCGGCGTTTACCGTCTGTCCAAGAAACTTGACGAAGAAGTTGCCGCGTTGCATCTGGCCAAACTTGGCGCCAAACTGACCAAGTTGTCCAAGAAACAAGCCGCCTACATCGGCGTCCCGTTAGAAGGCCCCTACAAACCGGAACATTACAGATATTGATTTAAGCGGTTCGATACAAAGCGGGAAAAGACTGAACAAGTTTTTTCCCGCTTTTTTTATCTCCGCGCCTTTGTGGCTTGGTGCGAGAAAAACAGAATCCGGAAGAATATTTCGCACGGAGACACGAAGACACAAAGAGGAATGAACTCGGGGAAAAACAACCATTTTCTGAACGAATATCCAATATCCAACAAGGAATATCCAATATCCAAGGTAAGAAGTATCGCTATCGCTCCTGCTTTTTATCTATTATGCTTTCCGGCTTTTGTGTCAGGTCGGAATCTCTATGATTGTCTTTTGTATTTTGCATTTCCTTCATCAGTTGGATATTCCTTGTTGGATATTGGATATTCAACTTATTGGGCCGTCAAAAACGAATACGGTTATTCATCCAGGAGACGCCCGGAATTCAGAGAAATATAAAAATTAAATTAAGCTTTGCACCCAGGCGCGAACGTCGGCGTAGCGGTATTTTTCAAGGGCGCCGAAGGACGCCAGTTGTTTGGCTTTGATTTTGGAAATCAGCGGCACGGTAATACCGCACAAAAAGCGGGTAATCAGATCCGCCGTGGCCGGAACGGAAAGCTTTGCCGTAAACGGGCCGGTAAGTTCATCAAAATCGTAATCTGACAGCGGCTTGAGTGAAATACTGCTTTTAAGCTGAGCCTGACCCTCAAGGCATACCGAACAATGATTGCATTTTTTCCAGTTTAACTCCTCGCCAAAATATGTCGCCAGCGCATAACTCAAACAGACGTCTCCGGCAAACACTTTCACCATTGTTTCAATTCGCCCGACTTCAATCTGCTCTTTCTGCCGGAACAGCAGATCCAGTTCCACGGTTAATTTATCGGCGTCAAAGTCCGGCGCGGTAACTTCAAAAACTTCCGTCATCTCCTTCGCTTCCAGCTTAATAAATCCTTTTTGGTCAAAATATTCCAGCGCGGTCGTGACCCGTTCCCGATCTCCGCCGCATCCCTCTTTGATGGAATCAAAGTTGACCGTTGACCAGACACGGCTTTTTTGCACTCCCGCAAACAGCGCCTCCGTAAAACGGCGGCGTTCGCCGTTGAACTTGGCGGCGATCTCCTCATCCGGAATGACATTGCTGTAACGGTAGTCGGAAAAATAGGAATAAAGCGGTTTGATGACGCCTTTCATCTCCAGATACACCAGCAGGGTCTTGAGGGTCAGAATGCGGATATTGGACATCGTGGACAAGCTGTTGAGTTTAAGCTCCCAGTTCGAGCCGCCGGCAGGAATCGCTTTAAGCACCCGCCGGATATTGTCCGCTTCCGGGGTATCCCCGTAAATGAAGTTCTCCAGAACGTTTATATTATCGAGATTAGCCAGCACATAGCAATCGGAATTCAGCCCGTCACGCCCGGCGCGCCCGATTTCCTGACTGTAATTTTCGATTGATTTGGGTAGATCGTAGTGAATAACCCGCCGGATGTTGCGTTTATCAATGCCCATGCCGAAGGCGATAGTCGCCACGATGCAGTTAACCTGGCCGGACATGAATGAATCCTGAATGCGTTCGCGGTCTTCATGCTTCATCCCGGCGTGGTAGGCAATGGCGTTCACCCCTTTGCCGTTGAGAAATTCCGCCACAGTCTCGGCGGTCTTTTGCAGGGTCACATAGACAATCGCCGGCTGTTCCGGCGCGTCTTTAAGCAGTTCGTACAATACGTTGTCTTTGTCATTCGTGACCGGTTTCACCCATAACCGCAAATTGCCGCGGTAGAAGCCGGTGACGATTACCGCGTCGCGATGCAGATTGAATTTGGCGCACATATCGGTGATTACCGCCGGAGTCGCGGTCGCGGTGAGCAGCAGCACCTGGGCAACATTGAATTCCCGCTGATAAACCGGCAGTTTCAGGTAGTCCGGACGGAAATTATGCCCCCATTCGGAGATGCAGTGCGCTTCGTCAATCACCATCAGCGAAATGGGTATTCCGCTGAGGAATCGGCGGAAACGCTCGTTTTTGAAACGTTCGACTGCAATCAGCAGGATTTTGTAATATCCCGATCTGACTTTTTCCATAATCTGGCGTTCCTCGTCACGGCTGAGCGAGGAATCAATGCGGGCGGCGGCGATGCCCTTGCCCAATAAAAAATCAAGCTGATCCTGCATCAGCGCGAGCAGCGGTGACACTACCAGAGTAAGATTAGGCAGATGCAGTGCGGGCAGTTGGTAACACAATGATTTCCCGGAACCGGTGGGAAAAATTGCCGCAGCCGACTGGCCGCTGACAATGCGGCTGATGACCTCTTTCTGCCCTGCTTTAAATTCGTTAAAACCGAAATGTTTTTCCAACGTTTGATGGATCATCAATGCTTCCCGTGATTAGATTCTTCGTTTTAAACTTTTATGTAATATTTCTTCCTGAACGTGTTTGCCTGTGGAGTCCCGCAACTGCGGAATCCGTGGCAACCGATTTCTTTTTGAAGGGTTGTCCTCATAGCTATCAAGCTAAGATTTAATTAATTATCAATAAACGAGATACACTTTTCTTCGACTCGTGTTTGAACAGTTCTGCATTCAAATCAAGTGACGCCACCAGTATTGGGATTTAAAATTTTCATAATAAACCTTGCCGGTGCGCTTCATACCATACAAAAGGAGATTTTTTATGTAAATACGATTTTGTAATATTCCCTTGTAAATAATCTTGAAAATTTTCGGCTCGCCAACGGCTATTGTCCGGATCCTTTAATCCAAGACGCTCTATTGTTGCATTGCATTTGTCCTGCATAGGGGTTGTTACTAAATAACTAAGTCATTTTAGCATCGATTTTAGGACTTATTTTATAGTTCCACTCGCCATGAAATTCGTCTTGTTTTAAATTTAAATCTTTCATCTCTTCCTCTGTGACTTTAATGCCAGTTTTATAA
>CAIKZE010000312.1 GCA_903831825.1 uncultured Lentisphaeria bacterium
GCCAGAATCAATTCCCATCCATTCCGGAAGCTGGCGGAACTGCTGCCGCATAACTGGAAAGCCGCAAGGGAAAAGAAATAAATCAAAGTTGTCAAAACCGTGCGCTGTCTTCCGTGTCATGGACTCGTCGGGAGCTTACGTAGTTTTGTCAACAGGCAGGATGGAATCAGGTTCAATTAACGTTGTAAAACGCATTTTTGAAATCAACAAGTAGGGAGCCCATTTGTTCCAGCTACAAACTATATTGCAATGAGCGGTCAAGACATTATAACTGAATAATCATAATGGCCGCCCATATGATGAAATTTCAGCCAATGCCGTTTTGGTGCTGATCGGGGTGGCGTCAAGTTTGCTGGACCGGCACTCGGTTCTTTAGCAAAGGCGTTTGAAAAAGAGGGCGGATTCACGGAAGAGCTGTATCATGTCCGGACCCGGACCCAGAACCGGAACAAGGTGGAAAATGGACTTGATGGACGCATGGACTTGATGGACAGGTCAATGACGGACTACATGCCGTCCATATAGTCCATTAAGTCCGGATGATCCTGTCTTTTTAGCTGCATTTGCTGTAGCCGCAGCTCAGGCACTTCAGGCAGTTTTCCTGGGAGATCATGCTGCGTTCCTTGCACTGCGAACAGATCATCATGCCGCTGGAGGCCGCCGCGGGGTCCACTTTGCAGGCTTCGGCCGGGGCGATTTTCTTTTTTTCCATGATGCCGATTTTGCTCAGATGCTTTTCGATAATGCGGCCGATGTCCGCCGCAATGGACGGCACGTAGCCGCCATCGACGAAATAACCGCCGTTGGGATCATAAACGCTCTTCAATTCGTCAACCAGGAAACACGGTTTGGGATCGTGGCGCAGCACGGCGGAAATCAAGCGGGTCATCGCCACAATCCAACTGAAATGCTGGAGGTTTTTGGTATTGATGAACAGCTCGTAGGGGCGTCTGGTCTTGTCATCCTGGATAATGTCGTTGATGGTGACATAAATGGCGTCCGGCGACATCGGCGTTTTTATTTTATAAGTGGTGCCTTCAAGTTCGGGGGGACGGGGCGTGATGGCATTTTTCGCGATTGCGGTTTCTGCTTTAGCTTTTTTGTCCTCTTTCCTTACCAGGATTCCGGCGATATGCTCGGACGGGCGGAACGTGGTGCAGCCTTTGAGGCCCAATTCATACGCGTTTAAATAGATGTTCTTGAAATCTTCAAACGGATAGTCTCCACGCACATTGACGGTTTTGGAAATGGAGCTGTCCACCCAGCGCTGGAGCGCGCTCTGGATTTTGATATGTTCCATCGGAGTGACCATGTCGGTGGTGACGAAATAATCCGGCAGTTGACTGTCGTCCAGGCTGTCAACGCCAAGAAACTCGCGGTACATGCGATAGGCGTAATCGGTGACTTCCACTTCCGAAACATCATTTTCATGGGTGTTGCGGATTTTGCGGGTGTACCAGAAGGCGAATACCGGTTCCAGGCCGCTGGAGACGTTGCCGGCCAGCAAGCTGATCGTGCCGGTCGGCGCGACGGAGGTCAGATGCGAATTGCGCAAGCCGTGTTTGCGGATGGACTGCTGCAATTTTTCCGGCAGGTTTTTAATAAACTTGCTCTCCGGATATTTAACGGCGTCAAACAGCGGGAACACGCCTTTTTCCTGTGCCAGTTCGACGCTGGATTCATACGCGGCGCAGGTGATGGTCCGCATAATTTCCTCCGACAGTTGCAGCGACTCGTCGGAACCGTAGCGGATGCCCATGAAAATAAGCAGGTCCGCCAGGCCGGTGACGCCGATGCCCATGCGCCGCTTGGAGATGGCTTCAGTGCGCTGCCGCTCCAGCGGATATTTGCTGAGGTCAATGATATTATCCAGAAACCGCACTGCGGTTTTAGTCACTTCGGCGATGTTTTTTAAATCCACCGACGCCTGTTTGGTAAACGGATTGAGGACAAAACGGGTCAGGTTGACCGAGCCGAGCAGGCAGGCGCCATACGGGGGCAGGGGCTGTTCGCCGCACGGATTGGTGGCGCAGATTTCTTCGCAGTAATGGAGGTTGTTCATTTCGTTGATGCGGTCGATCAGGATGAACCCCGGTTCCGCGAAATCATAGGTGGAGTGCATGATTTTATCCCACAGTTCCACCGCATGGACCGTCTTGTGGACTTTGCCTTTGAAGACCAGCTCCCAGTCGTCGTGATTTTTCACCGCATTGATGAATTTATCGGTGATAGCGACGGAAAGATTGAACATCTGCATTGCCGCGTTGTTGCGTTTGGCCGCAATGAATTCTTCAATGTCGGGATGGTCGCAGCGCATTACCCCCATCTGGGCGCCGCGCCGCTGTCCGGCGCTCATGATGGTCCGGCAGGTCGAATCCAGCACCTGCATAAAACTGACCGGGCCTGAGGACTCCGCGTCGCACCCCATGATTTGCGAGCCGCGCGGCCGCAGCGTGGAAAAGTCAAAACCCACGCCGCCGCCGAATTTCTGCGTTATCGCCGCGTCCTTCACCGTATCGAAAATTCCCTCAATGGAATCGTCGATTTTGCCCATGACATAGCAGTTGAACATGGTGACTTCCTTGCGGGCGGTCCCGGCATTCGCGGTAATCCGTCCGCCCGGCAGAAAGCGGAAATCCTCCAGCATGGCGTAAAATTTATCTTCCCACAGCGTTTTTTTTTCTTCACTGGCGGCGGCGGCGCGGGCCACGCGGCGCCACATGTCCCCATAGCTGTTGTCCGCCGGGGTCTGCCCTTCGCCTTGATAGCGGTATTTGCGGTTCCAGATATCCAGTCCGATGTCCTGATGGTCTTTCGCGCTCGGGGTCTTGTCGGTCTTGCCTTTTGTCATTTTCATATCCTGCTTTCAATTCATTGGTCACGTAAAAACTCAATCCAATGAAAAATGAGTAATTTGTACGCCATTTAATAATAGTTTAAAATATACCCAGTAATACTCCATCTGCAAATCAATTTCAGACGGAAGCAGCACATTACGCGGGAATATACCGGGGGCGGTTTAAATCATGTCCCGGCGGTTCATTTGGAATGACGCCACCAGCAGAAAAATTGCGGTCATGGAAAAAGAGTAGGCGATCAAGGCGAGCAGGACAATCCCGGAAAACTTGCAGGAATTGAAAAAGTAGAAAAAGTTCGGAAAAAAATAAGCGATGACATGGACCAGAGACACCACTTCGAGGCTTTTGGGCAGCATGTCAACGAATATGGAGACGGCGCTTATGAGCATTGAAAAGAACACGTACGCCGCAGTGACGACCATTGCGCCGATATCCGCCAGGAAGGTGGAAAACATGATGGTCAGCGCGACTAAAGGGAAAAGCGCCAGCAGCATAAAAAACTGTCTGGCCAACATCTGTACCTGATATATTTCGCCGGCCCTGGCCCAATGCACAAGGGTGGCGGTAATTGCGCCGCTCAGGAAAAAGCAGATGCATACCGCAACGATGCCGAAGTATTTTCCGATCAGATATTCGATTCTGGTAATCGGTTTGGTCAGGACGAGCATAATCATTCTGGATTCAATATCTTTCGGAATATCGGTTGCCCCGGAAAAGATGGCGACGATTGCAGTCATTAAAAAAATGACCACGAAACCAGTCAGCAGAGGCTGCCCCTGTTCCAGGGAGATCAGCCCGAAAAGCACGCCGCTGTCCTGCCGGAATGACAGTTGTTCCATTTCTGAAACACTTGCCCCGATTAAAACGGCAATAACCAGCAGCATCGCAAACGCGGGTTCTTTCATCTTTTTTACGGTAATTTCAAAAACGCCGGATATTTTTAACATTATTTTTTAGTCTTCTTGGCTGCTTGTTGAGGACCGAGAATTTTATCGTAGAACGAAAGTTTGCCGCAAGCTTCTTCAAGCTTCCTTGCTTTCAGTTCAACATCCTGATTTGCCTCCTGGAACGCAAGTTCAGACAGTTCAACATAAAGGCGCTGGTATTCACGGTATCCCGGCTTGAGCTCCAGCAACGGAAGCAGATAAGCCGCTAATTCTTTATTTGCCGCCTTTCTGCTTTTTAATGTATTCAACCCTCCGTCAAACGCATAAAAAAGGTCAGGATCGTGAATTTTTTTAAGATATTCATGATATCGCGGAATCGAAATGGACTTCAACGCGGTATTCGGCGCCATTAAAAAATTGATGAATGCCGGAGCCGATTCCGGAGCCGACGGATATTTATCAATTATCTCAGCGTATTTCTCCTGCAGCGCTTTATCAGAGATTGCGCCGGCCAGCGCGATAGACGCCGAAATCTTTTCGCCTTCGGTGGAAGCCGCGAGCAATCTATCCTTGAGTTCGGCAATCAACACCCGCTGCCTGACTTCATCCCTTATTCCGGCTGGAAGCTTCTCCAGGATCGTACTAAGGCTGATTGATTGCGCTCCCGCGCGGTAAAGCACAAACTGCCGCAAAATGGCGTTGGAAGCAAAATAGGCTAAAAAAACCGCACCCAGAATGAAGGGTGCGGCTTTCATGCGACCGGATTGCATCTGACAATTCAAGTTATGCACTCCGGCAATTGTTATTTAACCTTATCGGTGTTGCCGCACTGAGAGCAAAATTTGCCCTTTATGACAGCATTACATTTGGGACAAACCGAGTAGACGGCCACTTTGGCGCCGCATTGTGAGCAGAACTTGTCTCCCGCCGAGTAAGGCGTAAGGCAGTTTCCGCAAAGGTGCTGGTCTTCCGATACCACTTTCATCACTTTGGCGAGTGTTGCAAGAATGTTTTTATTGGCCGGATCAGAAGCCTTGGCATCTTGCGCGGCCTTGAGCAGTCTGGCCTTGATATCAGGGATATTATTCGCCGGATCAGTGGTTTGCTGCGGATTGACGCCGTCTTCCGAGCCGCCGCCTTTGCGCCATTCGTCAAACAAGGTACAGAGGAGAGCATGTTCTTCATTGACAACGGGGATGCTGTTCCATTTGCCTCTTTGGAGAATTCTTTTCGCCCGCGTCTTGAGCAATGCGGAAGTGATGTACGGAGCGCTGTCGCCGGCGCGGGAAGCCGCCAGTCTGAACATGTCTTCGGCCTTTTTGAGGCGTTCCGGATCCTGCTGGTCGGTTACATAGCGGTCAAGCACAAAACCGGCGGAGAACGGAATTTGCCAACTGCTTTTCAAGTTGGGGTTATTCGCGCCGCGCATGAAAATATCCGCGGATTTTACCGGGTCGGCGTTAGAGATCATCATGCCGCCGATATTGTAGGCGATTTCCAGGTCGGGATCATTGGCCAGAATGTCATTCAAGCGGTTGTAAATTTCTTCCGCTTCCGCTTTTTCCACACAATCAACTCCGCCTGCATAATTAATAAACAGCATCCATTGAACATCCGAAGCGAACTTATTGAAGCCGCCGAGCGGGGCTTTTGAAAGTTTATCGCGGTTTACCGAGATTTCGGACTGTTGCATCATAAGATAAGATGCCAGACCGGATCCCAGCACCACAGCTATTACCATGACCGTAATATGAACTACAAGTGATTTTTTCATTTTTATTCTTCCCTTATTTATTATTTCAGATCTCTATAGCCAAAGACCAGACTGGCCAGCGAGGTGGCAAACACGCTGTAGATAATTCCCCACGCCAGCGCCAGCACCAGATACATCCAGCTGATGCTTCCGGCAACGTTATATGCAGCTTCGGCTTTTAAGTTGAAAAGGTTCAGATCGGGAAGAATTCCGCCATAGAGGATTTTTATTTTATCCAGGGCCGGCGTGGAATGCGCGAACCAGATCACGATAACCGTGACTATCGCGGAAATGGATTCCGGCACCAGCACGGAAAACAGGACTGCCAGCGCGGACATCGGAATTACGCTTGCCATGATTAAAAGATGGCCCAGCAGCATCGTCTGTCCAATCCCGGCATCTTCAAACGCCGCATTGAAAATTATGCAAAAACCGATTGTAATCAGACCGGTGATAACTATCCCGGCAATGGAAATGCCGACCAGTTTCCCGATAAGGTAATGGGTCCGGCCCAGCGGTTTGGACAGCAGCGTGGAAGCCACTCCCTCCCGCAATTCGCGGGATATTTCGAAAGTAACGGAGATGGCTACCAGGATCGCCGCCAGCGTATTCAGCATCAGCGATACATCCACCATCAGTGCCTTATGCTGTCCCAGTGAAAGGACATCATAGCGGTACGCACTCCCAATCAACACCAGCACACACAGAATAAGGACGTAAACTACACGCATCCTCAATAGCTGCCATGCTCCACCGGCAATTGCCATGATCTCATTGATCGTTCTCATCGTCTTCCTCCTTTTTTAATTTGGGGTTAAATACGACCTTGCATTTAACTCGATTTTGTGGCGTCTTCAATCTTTCTGAAGAAAAAATCCTCCAGACTTTCCCTGGAACTGGTTATTGTAACAGCATTTCCATGCTTTTCTCTAACTGCCAGAAGCGCTTGGGTTGTTTCCGCGTTGTTGGGGAAAGACAATTCCCATCCGCCGTCAGGACGCTTGATGGTTTCAGCGGCTGCTGAAAGCATTTCTTTCGCAATATCGTCATGTCCGGGATTAACATGAAGTTTTGAACCGGTTTCCGAGAGCAATTCGTCCAGCCGTCCGGCGCACAGCAGTTTGCTTTCGCAAAGAATTCCTATCCGGTCGCAAATTTTTTCCGCGTCCGACAGAATATGGCTGCAGAAAAACACACTGGTGCCTCTGGATTTCTGGTCCAGGATAATATCTTTCAACTCCTGGCGTCCATGGGGGTCAAGGCCCACCAGCGGTTCATCAAGAATCAGCAGTTTGGGGTTGTTGAGGATTGCCTGGGCAATCCCGATTCGTTGCGTCATTCCGCGGGAAAAACCGCCGAGTTTGGATTTAGCGTGTCTGGTCATTCTGACATTTTCCAATACTTCCGCTATCCGCTTTTTGCGAATGTCCGACGGAATCCCGAACAGTTTGGCGCAGATGTTAAGAAACTCCGCGGCGGAAAGATACGGGCTGAAAGCAGGAGCGTCGGGCAGAAAGCCGATTGATCTCTTCGCCTCAACATTATCAGGCGGATATCCAAGAATCAACGCGTCGCCGGATGATTGCTTAATCAGGTTCATCAATATTTTTATCGTTGTAGTCTTACCCGCTCCGTTCGGCCCCAGGAAGCCAAAGATGGCGCCTTCGGGAATATTAAGATTGAGATCGCATAAAGACGGCTTTTTCTTTTTCCAGAATAGACTGCCGTAGTATTTGGTAAGGTTTTTTATCTCAATGATGTTTTCCATATTTTCCTGATACATTTCCTCATATAATTCTTATAACTGATTAACAATAGCATTCATTTTAAAAAAAAGCAAGAAAACCATTATTTATACGCCATATTCCATTAAATTATTTATTCAGGGCCTCGCGTTTGACCGGTATCGCCTGAAAGGCCCGCCTGTCATTGTTGGTTGCTCCAAACCGGGAGTCCCCATATATATGTACGGGAAAAAGCTGTAATATCACGGATCTTTTTTCACTCTGCCCCCGGTAATTCCTCACTACTTGCATAAGCAGGGTGTCGCCCGGGTTCAGCGTTTCCACGTCAATATTGCTCAACGCCAGTCTGATTTCAAGATCGAATCCGCCATCAAAATCTTCAGCGCTGAATCGCGGCAATTCGAACGACTTGGGCGGAGTTGCAGCTTGTCCGACATTCGGCTTATCGGTGGCTTTATTGTATAATGTCAGCCCCTTGCCGCTGACGGAGATGATGTATTGGCAGTAGTACTCACTTTTACTGTTCTTCATGAGAAAAAACTCAATGCCGTCAGTATCCCATAATCCTTTTCCCGGTCGTTTTTGGGGATCGCCGCTGATTGCCTCCCTGGGATTTTTGTCATAAAGCCGGAAGAGGGCATAAAGTTTTTTGCCGTCAGTGGAGATTTTTATCTCAGTCTTTTCCTCATTCCACACCGTGCCGTCAAATTTTCTCAGCGGCGGAAAAAGAGTCCCTCCCGCGCTGAGCCAATCCGGAATGCCGGCGGCAAAGGAAATTGACGGAATTTCAGTTTTCGGTAAATTGACTGTAATCGGTTTGGCAAAAACGTCTTCAACTTTTTTATTGACAACCGGAGCAAATTTATTTTTCGGATAAACTAGCGGCAAGGCGGAGATTTTCATCGGGGCTTGCTGTTCCGGAAGTTGCGACGGGGGTTGTCCCGGGGCTTGAACCTGGGCTGGGGCCTGGCTTGCTTTCACGGAGGAAAGCGATATCTCGTGCGTCATTGCAAGCAGCCAGGTGGCACAATCCGCAATCACAGTACGGAAAACGCTAAAAATCAGCGCAAAAACCAAAAACAGTGCAATAATGCACACTTCAATTCGGATTTTTTTAACAGTTTGTTTCATAATTCCCGTTATTTTATAGCACAAAACACTAAATTTCAAAGATTTTTTTACGAAAATCGCATAAAAACCATAAAAAGATCAAAATACCGCCATAACATGCCGTAACAGCTTATTTTACGGTATTCTGTACTCCGAACTTATGACATTCCAGCAGATAGTCCATTGCTTCCTGTGCGTTATCCACCAGTTTGAACAGCTTGATGTCGTCTTCATTAATCATGCCTTCGGCCAGCATTGTATCTTTTTGCCATTCCAGCAGCGGGGTCCAATATTTTTTACCGACCATGATCGCCGGGATGCGGTTGATCTTTTCGGTCTGAACCAGCGTGACGGCTTCAAAAAATTCATCCAGGGTGCCAAAGCCGCCAGGGAAAATTATGACTCCCATCGTGTATTTCAAGAAGCAGACTTTGCGGATGAAAAAATACCGGAAAAACAGACTTTCGGTCTGGTAGTTGTTCGGCAGTTGTTCCGAGGGCAGGGCAATGTTCAGGCCGATGGAATTGCCGTCCGCTTCAAACGCGCCTTTATTTACCGCTTCCATAATGCCGGGGCCGCCGCCGGTGATGACACCATAGCCGTTTTCCGCCAGCATCCGTCCCATTTTTTCGGCTTCCTGATAGAAAATGTTGTCGGGTTTGGTTCTGGCGGAGCCGAATACCGTAATCAGCGGACCTTGAGAAGACATGGTTTCGAAAGATTCGACGAATTCCGCCATTATCCTGAATATGCGCCAGGTTTCATCTTTGGTGAAATCATCAACTTTGGCAAAGGCTTTCCGGCACGGATGAACCTCTTTTTTCTGAGGGTTGTTTATCATTTTCACTAGTCCTCGCTCTCCGTATCTTTTAATAATATTTAATCAATTATTACTGTATTGTTACAGGGATATTAATAAAGCGTTCTTTAAGCGGCTTGCAAGTTTTTTGACAAGCGACTGGTAAAAATATTTAAAGGAATGTATATTAAACCCGATTATCTGTTTGACTTTAAAGGGAAAAATGGATTTTCCCGCAGGGAGATTAATGACGAAGATATCATACAGTTATGATAATTATAATACGCCTGGAACATCAGGCGGCGGTAAAAAATCGAAAAATGGCGGAGTAAAAGCCGCGATTACGATTTGCGTGCTGGTCGGATTGATTACCGGTGTTTTTTACGCTTGTGAATCTTTGAGCAGCAGGCATGCCGCGCCGGCGCGGAATGAGAAGGCCCAGGCCGTGAACGCTCCGGTATCCGTGCAGAAGCCTGCTCCGGCCGCCAAGCCTGTTCCTGTTGCGCCGTCTAACGTTACGCCCAGGGGAAAAGCTGCCGCGCCGGTTGCCGCGGTCGTACCTAAACCTGAGATTAAACCGGTATCCGCGCCAGTCACTCCTGCCGTTTTCGAAAACAAAAATATTGTGAAAGCTGATGCCGGGATTGCCGCGCCGGTTGCGGTTAAGCCGGCCGTTGCGGAAAACCTGCCGCCGCTGGATGAAAAGGCGGTTACTGAAATTTGCGTCAAAGCGGAAGCCGCGATGGAAGCCGGCGATCCGGTCAAGGCCAGGCAACTGGCGGAGTCGGCGCTGGATATGAAGAATCTGCCGGAAAGCAATCCGTTATGGCTGCGCGCCGCGGAAGCGCTCAGTTCCGCCAATACCAAACTGCTGATGACGGATATTCCGTTTCCCGGCAAAAAGATCAACTATGTCTGCAAGAGCACTGATTACCTGCAAAACATTGCTTCGGCGCACAACACTTCGATTGAGCTGATTCAGGTCAGCAACCGGATGAAAAGCGTTGATTGCAGTATCTGGGAAGGCCGCGTATTCAGAATCTATAAAGGCGACTGGCGCATCCGGATTTCCAAGAAAACCATGATGCTCTATTTATATGACGGAGACAAATTATTTAAAATCTATCATGTCGGGATCGGACGTGAAAACCGCACTCCGGAAGGGGTGTTTGTTGTAAGGTCAAAGGTAAAAGAACCGATCTGGTACGCCCCGGACGGCAGGATTGTTCCATATAGCGGCGCGCACAATGTCCTCGGTCCCCGCTGGCTCAGCCTGGCTCCCGAAGGCGGCACGGACAAGGGGCTTATGGGGTATGGCATTCACGGCACGGCCGATCCGGACAGTATCGGCAAGACCGTCAGCAACGGCTGCGTAAGGATGAGAAATGCTGAAGTCGAAGAATTATTTATGATAATTCCGCGGCTGACGCCCGTAACTATCGAGTAAATTTTAACAAAAATCAAATATATAATTAAATTTAAGGCGGGCGTTGCCCGCAACCCAAAAGTAATTGCAATTTGACTTGAAAAATTCATGGTGTACTTCATAATATTTTGTTAGTGAAGCAAAATAAAAAAAGAGAATACACCATGAAAAAATTTATCGAAATGCATAAA
>CAIKZE010000313.1 GCA_903831825.1 uncultured Lentisphaeria bacterium
ACCGGCTTGCTGATTGATCATATTGGCTCTGCCTCCGGAAGAAATATACAAAAATCCTCCAGAAGAGATAATGGTAGAATTAGCTACGCCGTTAACACTCTGATAACAGCCAGAATTTATGGTAGTGAAATTTGCTGTACCACCGGAAGAAACATACTGATGGCTGTATTCTTGGAGTGTCGTATAATTCACTGTACCGCCAGAATATATCCACTGAATGCCGCCCAAATTAATAGTATTATTTGCTACGCCCCCAGAAGACACAAACTGCATGCCATCCAGTCCTTCGATAGTGGTGCTGTTCGCGATGTATCCGGAAGAAATATATTGGCTTTCACTCAAATACAGGTTGTAGCTGGTTTTGCCACCACTAGAAACAAATGCTACACCATTACTGGTCCCGCTCAGAAAGGTACCAAAATCCCAGCCCATGATGCCACCAGATTCTAGGCTAAAATCGAGGGCACTACCGCCGTAAACCATTAAAACTCCTCCGGAATTTATGGTAGTGGAATTTGCTCTGCCGCCGGAAGAAACATACTGCCAGCCGCCGGAAGAAATGATGGTAGAGTTAACCACGCCACTGGAAGAAATAAACTGTTTGCCACCAGAGAGAATGGTAGTGTTGATTGCGCTGCCGCCGGAGAAAACAGTCTGTTTGCCGCTGGAGTTTATAGTAGTGTAATCCGATTCGCTACCGGAAGAAACAGTCTGATATCCGCCAAAGTTTATGGTAGTATAATTTGCGTTACCACCAGCAACATCCTGCCAGCCTAAATCATCAATGAATGTATTGCTAGCAAAGCCACCGCGGATAATGCGTTGGTATCCGCTGACTGTGTCTCCGATTATTGTTGTCGATACAATTGAATTATATGACATTACTATTTTCTCCAATGCATATTAAGATAAGTCGCTTTGCCTTTGAGAATACGATTAGCCATAATCCATACTCCTCCTCTAAAACCCCAAAAAAGTACTATACTACCTTACTACAATATTTGTAAAAAGCTCAATGTCAAAGGAATTTTTTTAAATAAACTTTAATTATTAGGTACTTCAACGCAGCTACATACTATCAGCTAAAAAAACGCTCTAGATACAGCTAAGCCTTTACATGTTAAGCTTTTGAACAAACTATCCAGGAGTTTTGATGGCAACGGTACTTTCTGCGGAATTACCGATCAGGAACGCTTGTTCACTGAAAGACGCATCAGTACCGTGCCCGGTTAAATAGTTCTTGCATTATACCGGCAGCCGGAGCCAGCCGTCAGATGCCAGCAGCTCATGGATTGCGAGGATCACAGCGCAGGCAAACACCAGCAGCTTGATCCTGGACAAAGCCAGACGGCGGACTTCCTTTACTGGTTGAAAGAGCGACGGCAGATATCCGGGAAAGAATACCGCCGATGCTCCGACCATGAGCAGCAGGACGGGGAACGACCACGCAATGCCGCAGCGGGCCAGACTCCATATGGTCATTACCGCGCATATAAACATAAAGCCGGCAGTCAGCAGTAGCGCCTGCCGGGCGGGGGTCAGTTCCAGCTCCGCAACCAGCGTCTCCCGGAACTTCTCCGCGATAACATCGCCGTAAAAAGTCACCAGCAAAACCATGATCGCTCCGATCAACAGTGTCGGCTGGATTTCTCCCATGAGTTTCTGCTTGCTCTGCTCCGCTTGAATCTGCATCTGCCGGACAGCATCAGCCGCGCCCCGGTGATACTCGTCCTGACCGCATGAGATCAGCGTCAACATCAGCATTATGGTCATCACCGATAGAATAACTGCTTTCATGATCTGCGCCTCCAGAAAATCCACCAGCCGCAAACGCTGATGGCCGCGAATATGATAATCCACATAGTGATGGACAATCCTTCAACTGAAGCTGCCGTGGACATAGTTGCCGGACCGGTAACTATGGTCGGGCCATGGACCGCGGACATTCCTGAGACTAAGATCGCCGCGACCGCGATGATCGCAAGTAAGATAAATGGCATAGTCTTATTCCTTATATATAGGCTGGGTATCTATAACCAGCGCTGTTGGTTCAGCCGGATAAAGCCGGAGCGCTGTTACCCTCACCGGCTATCTGTCGTTTATATATCATCCAAACATTTCCTCGGCGATGTTCGATTGTTCCGGATCGTCGATCCGGTCTATCTTCGTATGCTTCCATTCGTTCCGTTCCCGGAGGCATCTCATATCCCGCTGCCAGACCGACTCGCTGACGGAATCGACTAGAATGGCATCGCCCATGAACTTCCGGATGGCTGCGCCGATCTCCCGCTTTAACTGGACGATCCTGGCTGATGTGACGGCCAGCCGTCTGGCGATGTCGCCGGTACCGCCGCCGAGCATCAGCTCCTGGACAATCACGCGCTTCCTGTTATCAAGGGTTGTCATGAAGGCATCCCAGTCGATCTCCCGTAGCACTCTGGCGGCGATGTCTTCGGTCCTGGATGCGATCATGTCGCCGACAGTAACGTCTTCATCTTCCCCGCCGACCGGAGCCTGCATGGAGCAGACGGAACCTTCGTTATCCATCTGATAGCCGGGGTTCAGCACATCGGTGCGGCTGTCGCCATAGGAGCGCCGGCCGGACTTGGTCCGCTGGATAGAGTAGTACGCAATGCTGTTGGGAATCGGCTCTTTGCCGGACTTTTCCATGGCATCGAGCATTGCCGCCGCCGTGGCGGTTGTATCCTGGATCAGTTCCTGATAGTCTTCGGAGCCGATCGGCTTGGCTTTCCTGTGAACAGTGTTCCGGATGATCGGGTAAATCTGCATTTCGAGAATCAAAGCTGCTGCTGGACTCATATTACACCTCTCTTTAGTAATAGGCGGCCAGGCAGGAGCATATGCGCCCGCAGCGGCCACCAAGGTTGTTGGAGGCCGGGTGCGGCCATAAATACATGGTAGCAGCTAAAGTCGCTACCATGTATTATGCCCGGTAAATGAGTCTTTTTAAGCTGGACGGGATAATGCGAAAAGGAAGTCCTCCATGTATTATGCCGCAAATATTGGAGATTTTAAGGTAAAGAAGGCGAGAATACCCAATTACCAACAAGAAGAATACAAAAAAACTTGAAATATAGGATTAACAGTGTCTATTCAATATTGTTTAGATGAGCTGAAAAGACTGATTTAGTCAGCTTTAGGCAGCAGAGAGATTTGCTACGGCAAATGCTACGGGTTAACATCGTTTTAGATGGTTTTAAGATGTTACATTTAAGCACAAAGAGGACTACTTTAGGGTGCTAAATACTGACTTGTAATCAGCAGGTCGTCGGTTCGAATCCGACAGTCGGCTCCATTTTCATCTCCTTGACTGGTGATGACAGCTCGTGACAAATCATGACAAATATGTTCATTGTCAGATACTTGCAAAGATAAATTTATCAAATCTGATGTGACAGCAAAGGACAGGCTTTGACTGTTTTGGACTGTAGAAAGTGCACCTATTTGTGCACCTTTTTTAAGCTCAACTCCTGCAAAGGACGGCAAAGAATTTACAGCCCCCCTAAGATTGAAACGGCTTGGGTCGGTGTAAATATTGGCGGTCAGGCTGGGGTCACTATGCCGCATTAATTCCTGGGCAATGCGCTGGGGAACTCCTGCCGCTTCAAGCATTGTACAAAATGTCATCCGCAGAGAGTGCAAATCAGATATTCTACCAGTAGAATCAATATGTTTAATCTCCGCCGCTTTCCAATCTTTAAGCATAATCGTCATCCGGGGAAGCCGCCCGATGATATATTTAGAATCACCTGCCGACTGTTTAAGCTCTAGAAGCAATGCAACAAGTTCAGGACGAAGCGGAAAAGACGATTCTTTCCGGTTTTTGGTAATTGCCGCCCTGAGATTGATGTAAGATTCTTTATCTGTATGAATAAAATCAGACCATTCAAGCTTTTCTATCTCTCCTCGGCGCAATCCGCAGTAGAGCGCAAATAAATAAGCAATTTTACGAACAAGAGGAGCAACCGCAAGCAGTGAATCAATTTCTGATTCAGTCAATGCCCGGCGTTGCCGCTTTTGATGTCCGCGCATGTCAATCTTTTTTACTATCTTCAACGGATTGTCAGTAATTCTGTTACGGTCTGTAAGCCATCTTAAAAACCCATTAAATGCGGCTAAATATTCATTCAATGTTTTTCTTGAACCCTCTTTAGACGAACGCCAATGCTCGAATTGATCTGCTTTGATATGATATAGATATTTCCAGCCGCATTCATTGCAGACAGCCTGAATACAGCTTTGTAGTGTTTGAATATAGTGAGATGTTCTGCCTAAAGTTTTCCGGTCATTGATAAAGTCGTCAAGATGCTGAAAAATCTCAACTTTCAACCCTTCACGAATTGACTTAGGCGCAATAATTCCGGCTTGCTCTTGCTCTGCTTCTTTTTCTATAGCTCGAAGTTTTTGCTCTGCAACCTGTTTTTCAGTTACTCCTAAATTCACTTCTTTAAACGCTGGCATCCAGTCATATTTATAACGTCCGTACCACGTCCGGGATTTAGAGCCGCTCCTCGTTTTCTTAAAAAGATAATGTATCATAGACACACCCCCGCTAAATTTAGCCGGGAAATGTAATCAAGCACGGCTTGACGGCTTATCCGGGCGGAATGTCCGATTTTAACGATCTTGGGGAGCAGCCCTAATTGCGACAGCCGGCGAACGGTTCTGGCACTGACGCTAATCGCATTAGCTGCCCAGTCCAGCGATACAAGGAGCGGGATATTATTATCCGGCTCCTTGCCTTTGATTGGTTTTGGCGATACTTTATTCATGTTCGTTTTTTCCTTTCATGGGGTTAATGAACATTTGCCGGAGAGGCCGCCAAGCATTTCTCCGGCTTTTTTATTTTACTTTTTCTTTATGTTCTTTTCCAAAGAATTTCCAAATGCACCCTTGAGCGCATCTCTCATTTCAGGCGGAAGCTTTTCAAGCTCCCCTTCAAGTCCAACTTCAAAACCTTTCATTGCTGATTCGCTAACCGCATTGGAAAAGAAATCTGGTTTGCTAAACATTGCCGCCATATCAAAAAGCCGCTGATTAGAAACAAGTGCTTTTGCGTGAGGAATTACGACAGAACGCATATAATCAGAAACATTATGCCGTTCAGCAATTTCAATGGCATCTTGAATCATTGCCGCTTCTGTTTTTGTGCATGACATTGTTAATCTTTCCGACATCTTTTTCCTTGGGTCAACTTTCTTAGGAGCCATTTTTAAGTTCCTTTCTTTTAAGTATCCCGATAACACGGTATCAGTATATTTATTATTATATCAATATATAAAGATCAATGCAAGTCAAATAGAGTTGTTTTTAAACTTTCTTTTAAAAAAATGACACGGAGAACAGCTTAGGCGTATTATTTTTGACAACATCTATTTTAATTCTTGCCTCTTAGGATAATTAATTGAAAAATCATATTACTGCTTGATTGTTTATGAAAATCTCCCTATATTTTTACTGTAATTTATGATATCCTATAATAACTTGTTATGATTGAGGAAACAAATGAAAGAAGAACTAATTGAAGCAGAATCCCCAAAACGGAAATGCACATTCCTGTTCAACGTAGTGCTAACTCTGCTATGCTTTTACTGTGTTTTTACTTCTTGGCTATCCGACGATGTTAAGATTAATAAGTTAAAAAACCATTCTGATTTACCTTGGGAGTCTCTTCCATGGAGCAATAATTTTCACTATTCAGAGCAAGTTTTTATCATCTGCAATACATTCATATTCATTTTTTTATGTCCATTGATTATAAAGCTGGTTTGGAACAGATTGATTGCTAATTTGTTTCCGATCAGATACATCACCTATGCTGAAGCATATACAATTCTTTTAACTTTCACTACTATAAAGGCGGTTTTTTAAGCTAATTATTGCATCGTGCCCTACTAAGCACAAGCCGCCCATTTTTGCAAGAGTTCATTGCGCTTTACAGTTATCATATCCTTAACTTTCGACTGCAAACTGGAATCTGACCAAAACTCTTGAAATCCTTGTACATCCTCGATATTTTTGAAACCCCATACTGGAAACGAGCGCAAGGTAAGAAAATCAAAGTTTTGAATACAGACTGCTCCAGGATAAAGCGGAATACTTTCTTTCAAGGCAATAAACGACTTGGTAATCGCGATTTTATCCTTATGGACACAGTATCCGACAAATAAGACCTGTTTACCGCATTTTGCAATCCGATCTACTGGAGAATTATTCGATTGATGGATACGGCTATTATTTAGTTGTAAAAGAAAAATACTACTTGGGATTTCGGATAGAACAGTCATAAATGCTGCGCAAGAAATGTAATCTCGGAGTTTTTTGATAGCAGCTTCCTTCTCTGTATCTGCAATAGACCCGACCGCCTTTGACGGCTGATAAAAACGCAATCCTTTATGTTTTAACATCCATGCAGGAAATCCGCGCTTAGGTGGTTTAATCAAATACTTGGTTATGTACTTAATAGCGTGTTCCGGACTTTGAAACTCATCACGCCTGACCGATAGCTTGCATTGCTCTCCAATTTTCCATTTATGCAACAGCCGATGCACTTTATTGAGGTCAAAGAAATGCGGAACATAACACCAGCCGGAAGAATTGCCCGGCTTGTCAGCTTGTGCAGTTTGACTTTCCTTGCGATACCACATGCCCGGCAAATCGCCTACATCAATTAAAATATGCCAATGCGGCCAGCCTTCCCCGGTATCTTCTTGCACCTCCAGAACCCAAAACCAACGGAGAACCCCCATTTCCTTAGTCAACAGCCGGGCAAGAAACTTGCCTTGCATAACGTATTCATAAGCGGCTTTAGGCGATTCAAAGTAATCCCGGTTGACAGTAACAGTATAAAGCCGGGGAACTTTAAATAAACCCACTTTCTTTAATAATTGTTTTCTCAAATTTAAACCTTTGGGCATACGACAACAAGAGCACATCCAGCTTTTACAATTAACCGCAATTCCTTTATAAAAAATCCCTTTACTTTCTTGTTCATGTGGGAACGTTACTTTTATTCCCTTTGATTCAAGCATAGTATTAACAGCCGCCGCCGCTGGCGGTTCATTGCGGCGGGCGCTCCGGTGCTCCTCCGTCCGCTCCCGTGCGTCCGGCGCACTGTCCGCACCGGGGCGGAGTTCCAACATCTGGAGAACATCTGGAATAATCATTTTGCTTTCCCCCCATCGCGAGCCATGAGAAGCAGCAAGCGTTTTATTTCCGGGGAAAGATTAGGCCATAATTTACATAATTCTCGTAAAGGTGGCTCGTCGGCCTCGGACGGGGAGAGTTCTGAGGGAAGGATTTCAGTTTGTGCACCTATTTGTGCACCTGTAGAAGATTCTTGGAATTTTTGAGGCTGGTTTTCTAGTTTCTCGTCAGTTCGAATCCGACAGTCGGCTCCACTTTTTACCTCAAAACAGACCTTTTGCCATATCCAGCCCAATACCGCGTCAGAAGATGCCTGTCTGTAAATATTTTCTTGCTTTTTGAAACGCCATAGACTATATTAGATTATATTGACATCATATATAATACAATAAAGGGACCGGCAATGAGCGGAGTTCAGAAATTCAAATTCAATTATCCTGACATTAGAGTTCTGATTTTCAAAGACAATGCCGAAAACGCCTATATTGCGCACGCGCTGGAGTTTGACTTGGTCGCCACTGGCAAAAATGAAACCGAAGCCAAAAAGAATTTGATTGATACTCTCACGGTCCAGTTGAGATTTGCATTTGCTAACGATATGCTTGAAACCGTATTGACCGATGCGCCCCGCGAATATTTTGAAAGGTGGGAAGCAGCTAAAAAGAAAGAAGTTCTTTCATTGTTCGGCGATATGACTAAGCATCGTGTTGTGACTGTAAAACGTCCGAGACTGACAGAAAAAGCCGAATGCTTTGATTTGCGCCAGATGATTCTAGCCATAGCGTGAACCATGCCGTCATTTACTACTATCAAAGTAAAGCAGAAGCTAAAAAAACATGATAAACGCTTTGAGTTTCCTACAGGCGGCAATCATCAATGGATTATTTATCACCCCGATATTGACGGACACAAAGCAAGTTGTCCATTGACAGACCATCCGGGCGACGTTTCAAAACACGTGCTTGATTCGATTGTCCGCAGATTCAACCTTCCGAAAGATTTCTTTAAATAGTTTATTCCTCTTCCTTGTCTTCCTGGTCCTGGTCTAAATCCAGTGTGATCTGTCTGGCGCAAACGCCTTTAATCAGGTTTAATTTCCGGGTCAGTTCATTGCGTTTATCATCGTCGCCGACCAGTTCACAGAAAATGAGGCCTTTTTCGGAACAGTCCGTGAGGACGCCGTCATGAATGCCCAGGCGGATTTTGATGAGACAGCCCCAGGCGGTAAGGGTTTTTTGAACATCAACAGCGGCAGCTTTGCGGTTGCCGACAAGAATTAAAAGCGCATGTCTGGCCATTTTCATTTCCTCCGTATTGGTTTATGATAAAAAATAGTCTCGAAATCTTAAAAATCAAATCTTCATGATTTTATGCCGGAACAACAATCTTTTTTAATGGTTTTCGGCCAGTAAAAATAAAGCCGTTGGATTGATGGTTGTTCATCGTATGATGGATAACCGGTTTAAAGGCCAGCGCAGCAAACGGCGCAAACAACCGCCGGATATAGGTTTCAGCGTGATGGCGCAACACCGCGCCTTCATCCAATTCGAAAACTCCGTAACAATGGTATTTGTTTTCAAAACGGCGGTAGCGTTCCAGGTTTCGGTCATCGGTGTTCAGTAGAAAATCGCCGGCATAAATGACGCCGCCCGGTTTTAAGACCCGAAAAATCTCGGCGATAAGTTTTGTCTGGTCGGCGTCGGCGGTAATCGAAGTCAGTACCGCAATCAACAATACCACATCAAAATGATTGTCAGGAAAAGGGATGGTCAGGTCGCAACTCCGGGCGAAAACAGCGGACGGCAACGCCTGCCGGGCAAGCTCCAGCATGTTTGCCGAAATGTCGGTTCCGTAAAGCGAAGCATAGCCGTTTGCGGCAAGTTCCAGCAGGGTGCGGCCGTAGCCGCAGCCGACGTCGAGAATCGCGGAATCCGAGCGCAGGAAACCGGCGAGCAGTTCCGGATAAAATTTGATGGTAAATGCTTTCTTCCCTGCAACCTTATCCCAATAAGCTTCCTGCTGGCTCAACCTAACCTCCGAATCTCTTTTGAAACTTAAAGACACAAAGAAATCCATGTTTTCCGGTTTTCCGGTTCCACGGTTTTCCGGTTTAACTGTAATACTGTATCTCTTTTGAAACTTAAAGACACAAAGAAATCCGTGTTTTCCGGTTTTCCGGTTCCACGGTTTTCCGGTTTAACTGTAATACTGTATTTCTTTTGAAACTTAAAGACACAAAGAAATCCGTGTTTTCCGGTTTTTCGGTTCCACGGTTTTCCGGTTTAACTGTAATACTGTTTTGCTGTAATGCCGTTATTCATTCCGGTATCTCATTTGAAACTCTGCTTTTTTCCTTTGAAAGACTTTTCAAATTCCTGTGAGTTCCTTATTTGCTAAAACTGCGGGTACCGCAGTCTGCCGCTGACTCCTGACTTCCTCGTTTCCCCTTCGGGAAATCAAATCCTTTCCAGCCAGGCGGCGACGGAGGCGTCCGTGGGCATGCGCCAGTCGCCGCGGGGGGAAAGGTTGATTGTACCCACTTTCGGACCGTCCGGAATACAGGAGCGTTTGAACTGCTGGGCGAAAAAGCGCTTGAAGAAAAGTTTCAGGAATTTAACGATGGTCTCGGTGTCATAAACCCCGGCGAAAGCTTTTTCCGCCAGGAATTTTATTTTCTCCGGCGGGGCGCCGTATTTAACGCAATGGTACAGGAAAAAGTCATGCAGTTCGTAAGGCCCGATGAGTTTTTCGGTAAGCTGATTGATGTCCGCATCTTTAGTGTTAGGCAGCAGTTCCGGGCTGACCGGGGTGTCAATGATGTCTTCAAGCACGATGCGCAATTTTTCATTGGAACTGTCGGCCACCCAGTGAATCAGGTAGCGGATCAGGGTTTTGGGCACTGAGCAGTTGACCGCATACATGGACATGTGATCGCCGCAGTAGGTGGACCAGCCGAGGGCGATTTCCGACAGGTCGCCGGTGCCGATGACCAGACCGCGTTCACGGTTGGCGATGTCCATCAATATCTGGGTGCGCTCGCGGGCCTGCACATTTTCGTAAGTCACATCGTGGACTTTCGGATCATGTCCGATATCCTTGAAATGTTGCAGGCAGGCGGCTTTAATGCTGATTTCCCGCAGATCGGCCCCGATGATTTTGCACATTTTGACGGCGTTATTGTAAGTCCGGTCAGTGGTGCCGAACCCGGGCATGGTAATGGCGATAATGTCGGAAGACGGTTTCTTGAGCAGTTTAAATGTTTCCGCGCAAACCAGCAGCGCCAGCGTGGAATCCAGTCCGCCGGAAATGCCCAGCACGGCTTTTTGCGAACCGGTATGCTCGAAGCGTTTCGCCAACCCTGACGCTTGGATATTGAAGATTTCGCGGCAGCGGCAGTCGCGGACCGCCCGGTCTTGCGGAACGAACGGGTGCTGCGGAATAACGGTATATTTCAGGTCGGCGGGAGTGTTGGCTTTTTCCATCCGGACATAGCGGAACTGCGCGTTTTCGGGAAGCTCCGCGTCCGTGAATGAGCTTTCACTGATGCGGGTGTTCAGCAGTCTGGCGCAATCCACATCGGCATATATCAGCGAGCTGTCGCGGTGAAAACGTTCGTTTTCGGCAACGGTCCGGCCGTTTTCAGCGATAATCGAATGTCCGCCGAACACCAGGTCAGTGGTGGATTCATGCACCCCGGCGGAGGTATAAGCATAGGCGCAGATGCAGCGGGCGCTCTGCTGTTCGACCAGTTGTTTGCGGTATTCGGATTTTGACACCAATTCGTTGCTGGCGGACAGGTTGAAAATCACCGTCGCTCCGGCAATCGCCTGATATGAACTCGGCGGAATCACCGTCCACATGTCTTCGCAAATCTCGATGCCGAACTTGAAGGAACGGCCGGATTCAAAGATCAGGTCGGCGCCGAACGGCACGTTGTAATCAAGTCCGGGAAGGGAGACTTCCGTCCGGCGGATATTTTTGCCGGATTTAAACCAGCGTTTTTCGTAAAACTCCCGGTAATTCGGGTTGAATATTTTCGGCACGATACCTTTAATGGTCCCGTGCTGCAAAACAAAAGCGCAATTATATAAGGCGCTGCGGAACATGAACGGCGCGCCGGCGATGATGATGATATTCTTTTTAGCCGTGTCGTTCGCTATCGCGATAACTGCCTCGATGGACTTATCCAGCAGCAGTGGTTGATGAAAGAGATCGGCGCAGGTGTAGCCGGAAACCGCCAGTTCAGGAAACAACACCGCGGCGGCATGATGCCGTTCCGCGGTCAGCGCGGTTTCAATAATCTTTTCGCTGTTGAACGCAGGGTCGGCCACCCTCAATTCGGGAGATGCCGCCGCCAGCCGGTAAAATCCGAACATTTCGCACCTTCTTTACGTTTAGTGTCGTTGCTTTAAACTTCTATGATTTAACGTTTTTAAAATTGACGTCATAAGCCGTTTATTTATCAAATAACTGTGTCAATGTATGTTTGCCAATTTTTGATCCAGTTTCAATGTTTTCTGAATTTCCGGTATCCATTCTGACTCCTGAATTCTGACTCCTGAATTCCGGGTTGCGGACAAAGTCCGCCTTAATTCCGCTATTACAGTAACATTGTTTTGCGTTTTATGCCAGTTTTATCGAATTTTTTCGGGTTTTGTCAAAAAAAGATTTGTCTTGCCGCAAAAGCGGATTAGACTTTTGTTCTGGAAAGCAATAAGGCCGAATAGGGAATAAAAAACAGTTTTACCATGAAGGACATGAAGGAATTGAAGTTTTTAGTTAAAAAGAATCTTTCTTCATTATCTTCATGCTCTTCATGGTGAAATGGATTTCTCTGTGTCTCTGTGCCTCTGTGGTTAAAAAAAGATTTATGGAAACTGAAATCATGAGCAAGAAAATACTGCTGGCCTATCCGCGCGGATTCTGCGCCGGAGTTCGCCGGGCGCTGGATACCGTTGATAAGGTACTGGCCGTCTCCGGCGGGCCGGTTTATGTTTTTCACGAAATCGTGCATAATGATTATATCGTGAAAACGCTGCGCGACCGGGGCGTGATTTTTGTCGAATCCATCGATGCGGTGCCGTCCGGCGCGACTTTGATTTTCAGCGCGCACGGCGTTTCCCGGCAGCTTGAAGAAACTGCGGCGGCCAACGGCATCAAGGTAATTGACGCAACCTGTCCGCTGGTCCGGCGGATTCACCGCAAGGCCGGAGGCTTTCAGGCTAAAGGGCGGATGATTATCCTGATCGGACACAAAGGCCATCCGGAAATTATCGGCACGCTGGGGCAGATTGAAGGCGAAGCATTCGTCGTCGAGACCGTGACCGACGTCGCGGCGCTGCCGGAACCGGAAAAAGGCTGCCGCGCGGCTTATCTTACGCAAACGACCTTGAGCATTGACGAAACCCGCGGAATTGTCGAAGCGCTGAAACGGCGTTTTCCCGGCATCGAAGGCGGCGGGGATATCTGTTATGCCACGCAGAACCGCCAGAATGCGATTAAGGCTCTGTGTCCGGAATGCGATCTGATCCTCATTATCGGTTCAAAAAACAGTTCCAACTCCAACCGTTTGCGCGAACTGGCCGAACGCTGCGGCTGCCGCGCGGTTTTAATTGACGGCGCCGCCGATCTCGAATCATTCGATTTTACCGGCATCGGCAATATCGGCATTTCCGCCGGAGCATCGGCCCCGGAATGTCTGGTGGCGGAAGTAACGGATTTCCTGCACTCTCGCGGCTGGACATCCCCGAAAGAAGTCCGTTTCACCGAAGAAAACGTAAAATTCCCGCTCCCGGATGTAAAAATCTGAGGTTTAAGTTAACCACAAAGGCACAAAGAGTATCTTTTGTTATAGTTGGCAATATCCCATTATTCTCATTATTCTCAGAACTCTCAGCAGACATATTTTGTGTTTTTGGTTTTTTCTACATTCCCTGGTCCAGCAGGTGTTGTAGTTCTGGCGGCATGGGCATTTTTTCCCATTTCTGCCTTCCCAATTTTGTTAACACAAAATAATAATATTCAATTTCGTATTTTTCTAAATGTTCATCAGCATCATCAGGATAATCTATTTTGATGAATCCTTTTTTCAAAAAAGATTTAATTTCAGAGATTACTAAATCCCTTGCAATCTTACGCTTAAAAAAATACTCAAAATATTGCTCCATTTGGACAATAGTTTCTGATCCATCAGGTAATGCATCTAAAATTAAAAATCTAATTATGGCTTTATCCCGATTGGCGTTAATTGGATGATTTTTTTGCTGTTTCATTAACTTATCCTTTTCAATCTTTTTTGGTCTTTGCCGCATATCGAAAAATTAGCCCAACAACAATGCCAAGCCCGACCAAAATGATTATCGTTGCGATATGCGAATAAGGAATCCAATATTTCTTCTCTAACGGCAAACCGACTACTGCCGTAATTGCGATGACGATCCCCCATAACAACAACAGACGTCCGCCATACTGATTGATCTCAAACCATCGCTCTTCGGATTTGAATGCTTCGGCTATGCGAATGCCATACCCTTGATTCATCTTAATTTTCTTTTTTATCAGCGGCACAGATAATCCGATGATAACAAGAGCAAAAATGCTGTAGACGATTGCTAATGGGTTCATAGAAGTCACACGCTTATTATGTTGTTTTTGTATATATCATTCAAAATTTTACATGGATAAAATAGCTAAAATCTCAAAAAAATCAAGGTTACGCTTTAATCCCGAATTTCTGCTGCAAATCTTCGCGCAGTTGAATTATCGCTGATTCTTTGGCTTTGGCTTCTACGTCCAGGGTGAAATTCATGCACAGCCAGCATTCCGGGAAATCCTTGATATCGATGTAATCCGCGTGCGGACGGGGATTTTTGGCTTGCCAGCTGGCTTTGGGCGAAGAGATGTGAAAATACGGTTCGCGGCCGAGCTTCCGCCATAATCCGCCACAAAGTTCCGTCGCCTGCGGAATTGACAGACTGTCGGGATTGCAGCGGTGATGGTGAACGTCATAGACCAGCGGAATATCCAGTTTCGAACACAGCGGATAAAGGTCTTCCACCGTATAGGAAATATCGTCGTTTTCCAGCGTCAGATGCCGCCTGACGGATTCCGGCAGCTCCGAAAATCGCGCTTCAAAACGCTTAATGGTGTCCGCTTTGCTGCCGTAAGTTCCGCCCATGTGGATATTCACATTCTCCGCGCCGGTCAAATCGGCGACCATGCACTGATATTCCAGTTCCCGCAGCGAATTTTCGAACACCTGCTCATCCGGCGACGCGAGAATAATGAACTGGTCGGGATGAAAACTCAGCCGGATGTCATGTTCCTCGTGAAACTCCCGGATTTTCGCGAAGTTGTTGACAATCTCGGGGGCATCCGGGAGCGCCTCGAGTTTATATCCGGCCTGCGGATGGGTATACAGCGGAAGAATTTGTGAAAGTATCCGGAACGCGCCGATTTCCAGCGACTCCACGGTCAACAGCGCCTTTTCAAGTTCAAACGAATTATCCAGGCAGATGGAGGACAGCTTACAGAGGCGTTCAGCCTCAGGCAGTTTGGCGGCGTTGGCGGCATTAATATGCCGGAACTTAACCGGATGGTCATGGAAAATACAGCATAATCCGAATCTGATCATAATTTCTTCCTCTGAAAATTACGTCTGTAGAGGTAATTGCAAAAGTAGTCAGAATTCAGTAGTCAGAATAAATCCGGATTTGAATTAGAATTTCATTCTGAATCCTGAATCCTGAATTCTGAATTCCTGCAAAACTTGAGTTTTGCAATTGGCTCTCTATCAATAATTTTGCTTACGCAAAAAATAGTAACCGGAAAAATCAACTCTGCGTGGCCTGCGATACTTGTGGTGCCGGCTGCACTGGCGTTGCCTGCTGTACTGGCACTGTTACCGGCGATGTCGGCGGCGCTTGTGATATTTTTTCTTTGTCCTGGCCGTGCTGCTCGCGCCACTCACGGGGATTGATCGGATTGGGATCGCGCCATAAGCCGGCCTTTTGATCTCTGGCTTTTTCCTCGGCTTCGCGGAAAATTCTCTCTTTCGGGGCATAATACTGATACCACCAGGCATGCCCGTTTTTCAATAGCTCAAGGTTTACATAAACGTCTTCACAATAAACTTTCCCGACAATTCTGCCGTACTTATCCTGATCCATTTTCTCCACTTTGACATACCGGTCTTTGATCAGCCGGATCAGGAATTTAGTAGCTTCTCTGCCGCCGGACTGCTTATATTCGGGAGCGTCATGCCCCATAGCCTGATTTCTATAGACTCCTGTTTGTCTTTCAGCAGGAAAGAATCACCGTCATGTACCCATATGACTTTTCCGGTTATGGTTTCCGCCGCCAGGGAAAATGTCAGCAGCAGGAATAACATCAGCGCTGCCGTTGTTTTCATCTTTTCACCTTCCTCTAATAAATATAATCAATCCTTAAATATAACGCCGGGAATAAAATGATTCAATATTACAGTTCTGAAAATACAAAATATCAGCGTTAAGATGAATGCGCCGTCAGGGAAATTCCGTCATTCTCATTGATTTCTTTGCTGTCCTGCTGTATTTTCATCATGTGCCTGCTGTTTTAAACTATGCATAAATATTTCATAATTTACTAAAGGCAAACAGATTATAGATTCAGAACCGGGAATAATAAGGTAATGGAAAGATGACATGAAAGCTGTAATTAAGTTTATTAAAAGCGTCTTTTTCAATGCGGCATTCATTTTGGCTCCGGCTTTAACTTCTATTATGATATTAAAATCGGATAAGCCAATAGATTATATTGTTGATAGACTGGAAATTAAATTAAATCCGTATTTTTTTGTTTACATATTCCCTCTGTTGTTGATTGCCGTCACGGCAATTTCATTTTATTTTATGATTAAATATACTGCGAACCATTTAATCCGATTCGTTGCTATTATCCTGTCTGCGTCAATATCATTTTATTTTGTAATATTATTGGGGCCTAAAGACGCTTGTAATGGACCTGTAACAATTTTATTCCTGCTGATTTTGGGGTTCGCTTATTTCATCTGTCTTTCGATAACGCTTGTTCTCTACTGTTTTAAAGACTCCAAGCCTGCGAACAGAGATATAACAGCAGAAAGTCCCGCGCCAACGCACAACAGAAGAAAATTGGTCATGATTATATTCAGGAATAAAGTAAATATTCTTGTTAATGCGGGTTACATTTTCATCCCGCCGTTAGCCTGCTTTAAAATCATAAAATCTGTTGAACATATCAGCAACGCCGGAGAGATGTTTCTCATTGCTTTGCTGCTGATTGCAGTTATGACAATTTTATCTTATGTTCTGATAGAATTTACTACGAACAAATCAGTGCGGATCATAGTTATCATTTTATCTGCGATGTGGTC